>JAOQAA010000043.1 GCA_025963815.1 Capsulimonas sp. | reverse complement strand
TCCGCCAGATGCGCGTCCAAATCTTCGTTCTTCCAGCCGCGCTTGCCAACAATGACCAGCAGATGCGGGATCGCCTTTGGGCCGAGCTTGGCGAGCGCGAAAGCGTCCAGCAGCAGCGGCATGTTTTTGCGCGGCTGGAGCACGCCAACCGACAAAATATACGGCTTGCCACGCAATCCGTATTTCTCGTTCAACGCCGCCCGCGCGAATTCCTGCCCGTTCACGGGCGGCGCGAAGCGCGAATCCGCCGCCAGCAGCGTCGTCACCACTTTGTCCGGCTCAATATGCAGCTTGTAGGTGCGCAGAATATCGCGGCGCGTGCTCTCGGAGACGGCGATCACCTTCGCCGCCCGCCGCATAGATCCGGGGACAAAACGATTGAGAATCCAGCGATCCTTCGGCAAAAAATGTTCTGGAAATAGAGCAAACGTGATGTCATGAACCGTGGTGACCACGGGACACCGCGCGCCCAGCAGCGGCGTATTATACTGCGTATGCGCGACATCGATTTTATCCGCTTTCAGCGCCTTGGGAAACGCCAGCGACATCCAGGCGGCGTCATGCGTGGGGCTCGGGAGAATGCGCCAGGTGAAGTTCGGCCCCGTCGGCGGCGGATCGCCATCCACGGGCAGGCGCGTGTAGACGAAGTATTCGTTCTCATGGTCGATTTCGGCGAGCGCGCCGATCAGACCGCGCCAATAGGTGCGGTCGCCAGTGTAGCGCCCAGAGAGCGTGCGTGCGTCGAGGGCGATTCTCATTCCCCTGCATCCCCCACAGGCTTCATCCGGAGCGTGTCGATCCAGACCTTGCGGAACAGGCGGGCCTGTTCGCGCGCGGAGGGTTTGACGAGGGCAATGGCGTGCCAGGCGATGCTGCGCATCGTCGCGCCCAGCAGACACATGGCTTTGATGGCGAGGCCGCGCCCCCGTCCGCCGTAGCGGGTGAAGTAGTAATATCGGCTGCGGTTGTAGGAGACGATCATACGGGCGCGGCTGCGCCAGGCGCCGCTGCTGGCGCCGAGCAGGTGCCGGATGTGCGCTTCGGGGATAAACCAGATCGGCCACCCCGCCCCGCGCAGACGAATACAGAAATCGGTGTCTTCAAAGTACATAAAGAAAGCAGGGTCAAAGCCGTCGATCTGGGTGTACGCTTCGCGGCGCACAAACAAGCATGCGCCGCACACTTGCTCGACTTCACGGCGAGTCCCATAGTCCCAGTCCGTCATCAGATAGTTGCCGGTGACTTTGTTGTTGGGGAAGAGCTTGTCCAGATAGGTCTGCTCCCACCAGACAGCCATAAGGCTGGGATCGCGGGCGCAGGAAGTTTGCGTGCTGCCGTCCGAGAGGATCAGCTGCGCGCCGACGGCGCCGATCTTCGGATGTTCATCCATGAAGTCGCGCATGGCGGCGAGTGCGCCGGGCAGAACGATGGTGTCGGAATTCAAAATGAAGGCGTAGCGGCCGCGCGCATCGACTTGGGCGGCGTTGTTCGCGCGTCCATAGCCGATATTGCCGCCGGTCTCGACGACGCGCACCCAGGGGAATTCGCGGCGGACCATCTCCACGCTGTCGTCGGTGGAGACATTGTCGGCGACCACCACTTCCATGGTCGCTTCGCCCTCGTCTCGCCGGTCTTGGAGCGATTGCAGACAATCCCGCAGGGGGCCGCTGGTATTGTAGGAAACGATCGAGATAGTCACGTCGCACACGGACGGATCAGAACAGGGAGGTGTGGAATTGAAGGGAGATGATGACTGCGTCGTCATAACGAGAAAGTTACCATGCGAATCGGGGCCGCGCCGGATTCGGCGCGACGCTATTCGTCATCGTCATCCGCCACGTCTACATCCACTTCGAGGTCCGCCGCTCGGGCGGGCTCGAGCAGCTTCAGCAGCTCGGTGCGTGGAATCAATACTTTGCGCTTTCCGGCGATCCGGAAAGCATTCAGCTTCCCCTGACGGATGTAAGAGCGAATACTGGACTGACTCAATTGCAGGTATTGGGCCGCCTGTTCGACGGTCAACAGTTCACGGGATTCGGAATCCATCCGGATATATTCTCTCTCCTGAAGGTGATGAAGAAGCTTCCTGGTTCGGTTTTTCAGTATAACCTAATTAACAGCCATTGTCAACAAACGCTGAAAACAAGCGCAATCGACTCTTATTCCCTGATTTCCTTGACATCAAACACCGACTATGATAAGATACACCGTTGACTGGAATCCGCTTTTTGGCGAGGAAAATCCATGCCCTTGAAACCCACACTAGCCGCCGCCTGCTTCCTGATGATCGCCGCCGGAACCGTTCCGGCAAGCGCCGCGCCGCAGGCGCCGTCCGCATCCTACATCTCCGCGCGCACCGCGCTGCGCCAGACGCCTCTGACGCCGATCACGGCGCGACTTCTCGCCGACATTCAGCAGAACCCAACACAATTCGCGGGCAAGGCGCTGGAAGGAACAGCCACCGTCTCCGGCCAAGTGGTTTCCGACGGACAGCGCACTGTTCTTTTGAATATTGGTAACGATTCGATTTCCGTGGTACTGCCGGCGTCGCTGCAAAAGGCCGACTGGATCGATACGGGATGCACCCTGCGTGTCCTGCTGTCGGTGGAAGCCCCAGGCGCGCGTATCGAATCCAATGGACTGCGGCTGATCTCCGCCGCGCCGGAATACGATGTCGCCCAGTCCGAGCGCGCGGCGATCGCCGGCTGGACCCGACGCGTCAGCAGCACCTCACGCTCCGTCTCTTATGACCGCAACGCCCAGAGCACTCCCGTCGCCGGTGTCGGCGCGCCGTCCGCCGTGCGCTATTACGCCGCCCCGCCGCCCGTTCCGCGCGTGCAAGGTCACCCGATCGCCGCGCTCACCGATCGCGCCCTATCTATCTATGGGCCATACCGCGATGCGATCCGCAGCCATAACCCGCGCCTTTCGGAAACCGATCTGGACAAGATCGCCACGAGCATTCTTTTCTACTGCGATCTGAATCAGGTCGACCCGCGATTGGTCATGGCGATGGTCATCGCCGAATCGGGCTTCAATATCTACTCTACATCACGCACCGGCGCTCAGGGCCTCGGCCAGCTGATGCCGTCCACCGCGCGCGGCATGGGCGTCACCAACGCTTACGATCCGATCCAGAACATCCAGGCGGCCGTGCGCATCCTGCGCGGTCACCTCGACAAATACGGCGGCGCGCCGGCCAACGCGGGGATCATCCCGCTCAAGCAGCTCCGCCTGACCATGGCCGCCTACAACGCCGGCCCCGGCGCCGTGCGCAAATACCACGGCGTCCCCCCCTACCGAGAAACACAGCGATACGTAGCCAAAGTGGGCTCCCTTTATCAGCAGATGTGCGGCATCGCCCGCTAACATCACGATGGCCTCGCGACTTTTTGAAGAAGCGAGGCGTGCGCCCACGGAGAACTACATGCAATTTCGCTCTGCCCCGGCTCGCCGTCAAGGATTTACCTTGATCGAGCTCCTCGTCGTCATAGCCATCATCGCGATTCTCGCCGCTATTCTGTTTCCGGTTTTCGCCAAGGCTCGTGAGAAGGCCCGCCAAATCAGCTGCGCCTCCAACGAGCGCCAGATCGGACTGGGCCTGATGCAGTATGTCCAGGATAACGACGAGACGTTCCCCGCGGGATATACCCCGAACTACGCCGTCGGCTGGGCCGGCCCGATCTATGCTTATGTGAAGAGCACTGGGATTTTCAAATGCCCGGACGATTCCACAAGCCCCAACGGCCTGCTGCAGCCGATTTCCTACGCCTTCAACGCCAACTTCTCCAGCTCATCAACGCTCGCATCGCTCCAGGCTCCGGCCAGCACCGTGCAGATCTTCGAAGTACGCGGCGCCGTCGCGCTGATGACCGATCCGTCGGAGGGCAGCAACAGTTTCACGGTCGCCCCGACCCCCAATTCCCTCTCTCCCGCCGGCGTCGGCACCCAGGGCTCTTTGTACGCATCCTACGCGACGGACACTTACGCCCCCACAGTCCTTTATACGACGGGATGGATGGGTGGACGCTACAACTCAGCGCAGTCCAGCTTCGATTCTCCGACCGGGAGACACACGGACGGCTCCAACTTCCTGGCGGCGGACGGCCATGTCAAATGGCTGAGACCGAGCGCCGTTTCGAACGGCAATACCGCCTTCGCGGGCGCGAATCCGCAGGATACCGGCATCACGGGACGGGCTGCGGGAACGGACGCGATGGACAAGTACGCAATGACGTTCAGTCCGCTCTAAACAAGTGACCCTATCAGGAATAAAAAAGTAACCGCACGCTTATGATGGTCTGTATCCACGCCGCCGTCGGAGCCGCCATTGGCGGCTCCGTACGGCGGCCTCTGCCCGCGCTCACGAGCGGTATCGCCTCGCACTTGATCTGTGATTTATTCCCACACCGGGACTACGATATTAAGATTGAGGCGCCGCTCGCGGCGCTCATGTTCGGCTGGCTGGCCAAACGCTACGGCGTCCAATCCCCACAGTTTCTCGGAGCCGTTGGGGCCGTGCTTCCAGACGCCGAAAACGCCCTGGCCGTCCTCGGCGTCATTCCCCAAAGCGCCATGATCTTCCCCACCCACTGCGAAGGCAAGTCCTGGTTCGCCGGACACGGCAAGAAGCTGGAAAGCCCCGCCTCCCAAATCGCTCTCGCCGCCATCGCCCTGGCCATCGCCGACCGCAGCGCGGGCCAATAGGAAGCACCGCGTTTTATGGGCGGCGCGGCATTGTTATTTGATCTGTGTCCCACTCTGCTGCAGCCAGCCCTGTGTGCTGCGCACCCAAACATCGCGATAGACATTGTTTGCCAGTTTCAGGGACTCTGCGTGATCCTTACCGTCCGCAGTGACGCCATGCATATTCGAATGCAGGCTCTGTGTTTCCATCACGACCGCGGTATTTCCCTTGAGCGTAAAGCTGTTGATCGTGACCTTATGCACCAGGAGATTCGATATCTCTTGTCCTCCACGGCTTTTGAAGTCCGCTTCAATTTCACTCTCACGTCGGTCTAGGACAGTGAAGGCGGCATACGCCTCTTTAAGACAGCCTGTCTTGTCGTATTGTTTGCCTTGCAAGTCCGTATCCACATAGTCTGGAGTCGTATAGCTGTAGATCCGGTTGCAATCTCGCGTGACGAAACCGTAACTGCGATAATCGTACGCCGCTTTGATAAACTTATAATCCGGATTGGAAGGCGCTTTGGCGGTGTGGGCTGGTTTGTGATGCGCCTTCGCGGAGGCAGTCCCCGATATTCCGAGGAAGCAGGCGACTGTCAGAGCCGCGAGGCGGGTGTGCAAGCGCATGGTGTATGGACCTTTATGTTATTCGAAGGAAGCACAGTAATGATTTAGAGTTTGGCCGCGCTCTTTTGCCGCCATCCCTGTGACGTCCGCACCCAAACGTCGCGATACACGCCGTTCAGCGCACTCGCCGCCTTCGCGAACGCGCCTGCAGAGGCGTCGGAAACGGAGAGCGCATGGACCTGCCCGGATTCAATCACGATCGCCTGATTCCCGGAAAACGTAACGCTCATAATATCAACCGTATAGGTGAGCGCCTGCGGGTCCGAGGGGGAGCCAACGACGCGTCCCAGCGTGGACAGGGCCGCGCCGGCGCGCTGGATTGCCGCCGCACGATTGATCTTCGCGCCGCTTCGGTCGCTGAACATAAAATCCGGCGCCGCCGCGCCGTACATCTGCCCAGCGCTGCGCGTCAAAACCGCATAGCTTCGGTCCTTATACGCCGCTTTGATAGCGCTGAGATCAGAATTGCCGGCGGAGGCCGCCGGAGCGGCAGTTTTACGCGCGGTGACAGATGCGTGACTGGCAACGCCGGCCGCGAAGAGACAGGAAGACGCGAGAATAATAGCGGCGAATTGAGAACGCAATACGAGACCCTACTTTCGTCTGTGTGGATGCTTGTCCCTTCCCATATTCGCGATTTCGCACTCAAGTCCCTGCCTGTAACGCTCTATTTCTCCCACGGCGCGCGCTGGGGTTGAAGTATGATTTCCGTAGGACAGACATGGGAGGGCGTGCGGAGCATGTAGCGGGCGGCTTCGGCGACGTCTTCCGGCTGGATCATTTTGGCGAGGTCCGCGCCGATGTCGTCCGTGATCGATGTTTCGACCAATCCCGGGCAGATCGCGCAGACTTTGATCCCTCGCTCGCGGACATCTTGAAAGACCGAGCCGGCGAAGCCGACGATCCCATGCTTGGAGGCGACATAGGCCGCATTCATGCCAAAAGCGATACGCCCCGCCATGGAGGCGATAAACAGCACCGCGCCGCCCTCTTCCCCAGCAAGGATATGGGGCAGAGCGAGGCGTGTCGCGCGCATCGAAGATTTTAAGTTGAGATCGATGAGATGATCCCAGGCGTCGGGGTCGGCCGTGTCCGCCGATCCCCAGTGAAAAGCGCCGGCGTTATTGACCAGAACGTGGAGACTGCCAAGATCACGAACGCATTGCTCAATGGCCTGATCGAGCTGCACGGGATCCGTGATGTCCGATGAAATCGGCAGCGCTCGCGCACCGAGCGCTTCGCACTCCCGAGCCGTCTGCGAAAGCTCCCCCGCGCTGCGCGCCAAAAGAGCGATATCGTAACCCTCTTCGGCGAGCATCCGAGCGATGGCGCGTCCGATCCCCCGCCCCGCTCCCGTGACAAACGCCACTCGGCGCTGATTATTTACCGCCGTCATGCTCGCCCCCGCGATGCTCCTGTAGCATATTACAAAACAGAGCCCCCTGCTCGATCGCGTCGTCGAGCGCGCGGTGGGTGTGCGGCATTGGGTCGAACCAGCGCCTTGGCATGCGCCGCTTGGTAGCGTCCCGGTAATCCGAACCGAGCATCGCCATGGCGAATGTCTTGATGTCCAGAGCCGAATGCGAGAAAGGGCTTTCTCCGGCGAATCGGATGAGATACCAGTAGACGAAGAGGAAATCGAACGCGGCGGGGTATGCTACAAATACGGGTTTGCCCGGCAATTCCTTGAGCCATTGGAGATAACGGACCATCGCCGCGTCCGGAGCTTCCAGGTTTTCCCGGCAAGCCGTCCACGCCTCGGCCTGCGTCGCCCACCAGGCCATTGTTTTCGGATCGCCCTGGGCGCCCGGCAGCGTCTCCAGGTTCGCCTCGAACGTGCTTAGCAGCGTTTTATCGGCAAGGTAGGCCGCCGAGCCAAAGCTGAGCATTGAGTTCGGTCCGGGAATCGGACCGTCCGTCTCGACATCGGTGCTGACGTATATTTCCGCCACGGCGTACGCTCCTTTACTCACAAAAGCACACAGAAACAGAGATCTGTGTGCTTGACCTTATACCCGATTTCATCTCGATGAAGCCACAAAAACCCATCGTAAAAATGTCTCTTGACAAAGATAAAGGAGATTGTTATAATGAACTCAGTTAAATCATTCAACTTGATTTAATAAAAGTTCGATAACAAACAGACCGCGCATGAAGAGTACAGATGTCCAGGCCGGCTCCATCAGCCGCGCCGACGCCGCGCGGAAGCCGTCTCCAGTCCGGAAGAAGCTTGCGGGGACGAATCTTGAGTTCGCACACGTGCTCAATCAACGGGTGGTTCTGGAGACCGTGCGCTTATGGGGACCGCTATCGCGAGCGGAGATCAGCAGCCATACGTATCTGACGAACCAGACGATTTCGAATATCGTCGACAAGCTGCTCGATCGTGGTCTGCTTGAGACGCTGGGAAGACGCAGCGGCCAGCGCGGGCAGCCCGCCATCGAAGTCAATATCAATCCGAAGGGCGGCTATGCGGTCGGCATCCATCTCGACCGCGACCATTTGACCGCCGTCCTTCTCGATCTAGCCGGGACGCCGCTGGAGTACGCGCATCTGGAGTGGAGCTTCCCCTCCCCGGACGAGGCGCTGCCGCTGATCGAAAAGATGATCCGAGGACTGGTGGAGGACCAGGGTCTGCGCATGGAAGAGCTGTGGGGAGTCGGCGTCGGTCTCCCTGGCCCGCTCGACATCGGCGCGGGAACGCTCGTTGCCCCGCCGAACTTCCCCGGCTGGGACGAGCTGCCGATCCGTGACATTCTGTCGAAACGACTCGATCTGCCGGTCTTCCTGGAAACCGACGCCATGGCGGCGGCGATGGGCGAGCGCTGGTTTGGGGCGGGCAAGGATGTCGAGGATTACTTCTACGTCTTCTTCGGCGTTGGGATCGGTGGCGGGATGATCCTCAATGGTCAGCCATACCGGGGGGCCTTCGACAACGCGGGGATGTTTGGGCACCTGCCCGTGGGCGCCAGCGGCAACATGCGCTGCTCCTGCGGCGGGATCGGATGTCTGGAGCTTTCGGTTTCGCTATCCTCGCTGTTCGCGGCGCTCAGCATGGCCCGACCGGAGGCGAGAGTTAACGATCTCGACATGCTGCTCGGAGAAAACGACGCTATTCTGATCGGCTGGCTGGAGAACGCCGCCGAGAGCCTCGCGGCGGGGCTGGTCACGATCGAGCATTTGCTCAGCCCGAAGGCCATCATCTTTGGCGGACGCCTTCCGGTTCCGCTCCAAAAATGGCTGATCGAACGGTTAGAGATGATGCTGCCGCAGCGGCGAATGCGCGCCCTGCGTCATCATCCGGTTTTATTGCAGGCGTCCGCCATCGAAAGCGCGGCGGCGCTTGGAGCGGCGACGCTGCCTCTCTTCAATGAATTTGCACCGGGATAATATCGGCGATGCAAAAATAGAGAGGGAGGAACAGCGCCACAAGTAAAATATGATAGCCGAATGACGCATCTCGGTTAAGCAGGATCATCGTTGAAAGCGCCCGATCAGGGCGCTTCACTTCACTTATATTTTAGGAACCTAACGTTTTGATTACCTTGAGCACGAACAAATCGCGCACTATTTCTGGCTTCACTCTGATAGAATTGCTCGTTGTCATCGCAATTATCGCGATTCTCGCCGCCATTCTTTTCCCGGTTTTTGCAAAAGCTCGTGAGAAAGCCCGTCAAACTAGCTGCGCGTCCAACGAGCGCCAGCTCGGTTTGGCCTTCGCGCAATACGTTCAGGACAACGACGAAACCTTTCCGATGCTGAATTATCCAGCCGCCGGCGGAAACTATCAGTGGCCGAATATGATCTACCCGTACGTGAAGAGCGCTCAGGTATTCATGTGCCCCGACGACAGTGGCGTAAACAAGGCCACGGTCGCTCCCTTCGACCGAGAATCTTATGGAATGAACACCGGGCTGGCGAAGGCCGGCGACCAGACATCCGGGACGTCGATCGCCCAAATCAATAACCCTTCCGATCTCTGCCTTCTGGCCGAAGATTTCCTCGACCCGATCGCGGGCCAAGGATACGGATACAAGGGAACCAACTCGGCGTCCACATTTAAAGCCGGATATCCGAAAGTATGGTATTCGGGAACCGGCACGCCGGTGACAACGGACCCCAATCCGACAGGCAACGATTTCGCCTCCCCCGTCGCCCGTCATACGGGCGGCGCAAATATCTGCTTCACCGACAGCCATGTGAAGTGGATTAAATTCGACGCCATCTTCAATCCGCCTTCGGGCACGACCAACGCGAACTTCAAGCTCTGGCACGCGGACGCGCTGTAGCCGGCCATTCGCCGGACGGGCTGCTTGGCCCGTCCGGCGACTAAAGGGAACGCTCGATGAATACAAAATCGGCTGAAGGCAGCACCGCCTACATCGCCCTGCTGGCCGGTGTCGGAGCGCTGGGCGGTCTCCTCTTCGGCTACGATACCGCCGTTATCTCGGGGGCCGTCGGTTTTCTGCAAAAGCACTTCCAGCTCTCCGCCGGTCTGACCGGATGGGCCGCCTCCAGCGTGCTGGTGGGATGCATGGTGGGCGCCCTCGCGGGGGGGCCGCTCAGCGACCGGTTCGGACGTAAGCCGATGCTGCTCGCCAATGCGCTTCTCTTCGCGATCTCGGGCATCCTTACGGCTTTGTCCCTCACACTGCAACACTACGTTTTGTCGAGACTGCTGGGGGGGATCGCCATCGGCGCCGTTTCGGTCATCTCCCCACTTTACATCGCCGAGGTCGCGCCGAAGCGTGTGCGCGGACAATTAGTCTCTCTCTATCAATTCGCCATCGTCTCCGGAATTCTGATCGTGTTCTTCGTAAACCTTTTGATCCAGAGGATGGGAACCGAGACCTGGAACGTGGACTACGGCTGGCGCTGGATGTTCGGCTCGCTGACGCTGCCGGCGATGCTGCTGGTGTTCATGACGCTGCTGATCCCGGAAAGCCCCCGCTGGCTCATGAGCAAGGGACGGCGCGAAGAGGCCCGGACGATCCTGAAGCGCGTGGGCGCCGCCGCCGAAGCCGAGGCGGGCCTGCGTGAAATGGAGCAATCCATGGCCCAGGAAGGCGGGACGCTCGCGGAGCTATTGACGCCCTGCTATCGGCGCCCCATGATCATCGGCGTCGCCCTCGCGGTCTTCTGCCAGTTCAGCGGAATCAACGCCATCATGTACTACGCGCCGGAGATCTTCAAATCCAGCGGCGCCGGTCTTTCCAGCTCGTTTTTGCAGACACTTTTAGTCGGTGTGGTCAACCTGGTCTTCACAGTCGTCGCCATCAAATTGATCGACAAGCTCGGGCGACGGCCGCTGCTGCTCGGTGGGACAGCCATCCAAGCGGCGGCTCTGACGGCAGTCGGCTTTGCGTTTTCACAGGGGCTCGGCGGGCTTTATCTATTGCTGCCGATCCTGTTGTTCATCGCGGCGTTCGCCTCCGGCATGGGGCCGGTCCCCTGGGTGGTGATCAGCGAGATCTTCCCGACACGGATCCGCGGCTTGGCAATGGCGCTGGCGACGCTGGTCCTATGGGCTTCGGATTTCGCCGTCGCGCAAACGTTCCCGCTGCTTCAGGCGGGCATCGGTCCCGCCGCGACGTTCTGGATCTATGCGGGCTTCAGTCTGCTCAGTTTGATCTTCGTGGCGTCCAAAGTCGTGGAGACAAAAGGCCGAAGTCTGGAAGAGATCGAAGCTTCCTGGCGGCCCGAGCGCGGCGCGGCGTGCGCTTCCCCGGTTTCGTCAAGCAGCGCGACGGTGAAATAGTATTGCGAGAAGTTAAGTAAGGCGAAATCATGTCAGATCGTTATTATATCGGCGTAGACGGCGGCGGGACGAATACCCGCGTGCTGATTGCGGACCGCGCCGGCTATGTTCTGGGCTCCGGCCAATCGGGATCCGCAAACCGAAACCACTACTCCCCGGAAGAGGCTCGGAGAAGCCTGCGGTCCGCCTTGCTCATGGCCATGGAAGGCCTAAAGATCGATCCCTCCCAGATCACGATGTTTCTCGGCATGAGCGGAGTTTCCACGGACCAGGACCGATGGGAAATTTCGGGGATCGTGCGTGAGATCCCCGAGATCGGCGTGCAGGCCCGAGTCACTGTCGATAACGACACCGTGGCGGGTCTTACCGGCGGATTGGCCGGCGAACCGGGCATGGCGCTGATCGCCGGCACCGGCTCCGCCTGCCTCGGGATCAACAGCCGGGGCGAGCGGTGGTTTTGCGGCGGCTGGGGCGCCATCGCCGACGACAGCGGCAGCGCGCCCTGGATCGGCCTGCGGGCGCTTCAGGAAGCGGTGCGCGCGGAGGATGGCCGCGCCGCGCCGACCGCGCTCCAAGCGGCCGTCTT
>JAOQAA010000031.1 GCA_025963815.1 Capsulimonas sp. | reverse complement strand
CGCCACGGCTGCCGCCGCCACCGCCGCCATAACCACCGCCGCTGCCGCCACGGCTGCCGCCACCGCCGCCGCCTTCGCGGGGCTTGGACTCGTTGACGGTCAGGGCGCGATTGCCGACGGTCTTGCCGTTCATCGCGGTGATCGCCTGCTGAGCCTCATCTTCGCTCGCCATTTCGACGAAGCCGAAGCCGCGGGACTGGCCCGTGTAGCGGTCGGTCACGACCTGGGCGCTGACGACGTTGCCGATCTCGGCGAACATATCGTTCAGTTCCTGGTCGGTGGTCTGATAGCTCAAATTGCCTACGTAAAGTTTGGTCGCCATTCGAATGGCTCCTTTCGAAACACGGATCGCGTAATGCGAGAGAGTGATATACTGGCCTTGATCGGACGTAGCAAGACGGCCTGTTGTGAAAGTCTCGGGACTCGATCCGCGGAGCGAAAGGGCCGGGGCGTCACAGATTCGGGCAGCAAGTTGAACCGTAAAAAGGCAATCGAGACTAGCCCCGATATCGCACACAGTATACCACGCGAAGGAGCAATTGAAACCACCAATTTTTCGCCGAATTTCCCAGCATTTTTAGGAGGTCACAAATCGCGCCATCATGACGAAATGGCAGGCGCTCCCACCGAGAACGAACAAATGCCAGAGGTCGTGCGCGCTGAACTTTCCGGGCAGCAAATGAGGCCGGTCCAGCGCGAACACTACCGCGCCCAGCGTGTAGGTCACGCCGCCCGCGATGAGCCAGTCCACGATGCCCGGCGGCAGCGACGAACGCAGCCGCGCGAGCGCCAATGTGATCAGCCAGCCCATGACTATATAGAGCGCCACGCGCACCCAATCGGGCGCCGATTTCCAGAAAAGCGTCGCGCAGATCCCGAGCACGGCGAGACCGTACTCGACACCCAAAATCGCCCATCCCCGCCATCCGCCCAGCATCAATAAACAAACCGGCGTATACGTCCCCGCAATCAGAAGATAGATCGCCGTATGGTCGAACCGCATCAGTCGGTCGGCGTAGCGCGGCGGGACGCGCAGCAGATGATAAAGCGCGCTGGCGGTGTAAAGCAGAATGAGCGTGGAGCCGTAGATGGAGTAGCTGACCACGTGGACGGGACGGCCCCGCGCAAGCACCACCAAAATCACCAGCGCCGCAATCGACAACAGCGCGCCCAGCCCATGCGACAGGCCGCTGAACGGCTCGCGCATGGGGTTGATGCGCCTGGGCTTCGCAAAGGGAGTGTCTATAAGTTCGTCTTCAGCCATGCCTGTATTTTCGGGACCATCTCTGCCATCGGAGGGATATGACCGGCGTTGTCGTACCAGTCAATGGTGACATGGTTATTCGCGGGAACGGTCGCCTGATCGTAGAACGCCTGCGCGGCGGTGGCGGGAATGATATTGTCGAGTCGCCCACACTCCATCAGCACGGCGCGCGGCGCGATGTGGGCCGCGAAGGTCAACGGTTCCGTCGGCGCCAGGATAATGCGCGCCAGGTTCCAGTCCAATCCCTTGAGTTGCGTCATCGAGCGTCCGCCTACAACGGCGTCGCGCGCCGACAGCGCCTTTAAGATCGCCACCAGATCGCCGCCGCCGGACACCAGCACGGACGCCTTGATCCGCGTATCCACACCCGCCACGACCGACCCAAGCAGCGCGCCGAGGGAAAAACCCATCAGCCCCACCCGCTTGGGATCGACATCGACGCGCTTGGTCATCAGATCGATGCCCCGTCGCACGTCCAGCACCGTCTGACGCCCACCGCCGATCATATCCATATTGAACTGCGGCGGCGCCGGAGTCCCATCGGCGTTCTTCGGCGCCCGCTCACCATGCCCGTACTCATCAATGATCAGTGACGCATACCCGCTCGCCGCCGCCAGTTGCCCCAGCGGCGCCAGCTGCTCCTTATTCCCGCCCAGCCCATGAAGCAGCATGAGACACGGAACCGGAGCCGTTTTGCTCGCCGTGTTAGGCAGATACAAAATCGCCGGCACACGAACATCGTTGACGCTGCGATAGGTCAGAGTGACGGCGCGGCCGCCGGTGAATTTGGTCGTCTTGCCGAACTTGGCCGCCAGCGGCTGTTTGTCATCGTATTTGTAGAGCGGAAGCGCCGAGCTGTAAGCGCGCTCGCGGTCGACGGCGGGGACGACGGTTTGGGCGGAGGCGGGGGTAAATGTTGTTAAGAGAAGGGCAACCGAAAAGATCGCTCGGATTCGGCCCCCCTGCCCCCCAATCCTGGGGGAGGAGTGGGTCGCAGCCTGGAAGCTCTTCTTGGAGCCATCAAGAAACAATCCCCGGCGCCGCCAGCCTCCTCCCCCAGGATTGGGGGGCAGGGGGGCCGAATCCGATTCGCGCATAAATTGCAAAACACTCATACAATACTCCTCAAAATCGCCTGCAATCGATCGTAATCTTCCGACAAAAACCCCGCCAGCGTCTTCCCGGCTCTGAGCAAAAAAGCCTGCTCGTTCAATTGCGCCGGGGCGGCTTGACGCAGGCACGCCGCGACGAGTTCGTCCGTCGGCGCGCCGCCGAGGGCGCCGGAGCCGTTCAGGAGGCCGCGCAGGAACGAGAGATCGCTGGTCAGCACTCGGATTTCTTCGTCCGTACATGGATAGACGCGGCTGTGGACACGCGGAGAGCGCGGCGGCAGGTGCCGGCGCAGGCCCTTGTCGCCGTCGCTGTAGGCGATCAGCAGGCCCGAAAACTCCGTGCGCAGAAGTTCGAAGATCTGCGGCTGCTGCGCGCGCAGTTCTTCCTCGTCCTCATATCCCA
>JAOQAA010000028.1 GCA_025963815.1 Capsulimonas sp. | reverse complement strand
ACCAAAGCTCCTTCGGCTTACCGTTCATGCCGCGAATGATGTACCAGTAGGCATTCCCATTCACGATCAGCGAGAGGAACGTCGCGATCCGCAGCACGCGCCCGCTGTAGTAGGGATTAGGCCGCATCAGCAGCTTTGTGAGCGGATGCTTGGGAACGATCGTCTCCGTCCCGTCCGCCTTGATCTGGTACACGCACGGCGGCGCCTGGGGAAGGTTGCGCCCGATCCAGTTGATCGACGCCGCGACGATGCTGTTTCTCCAGAGGGAGCCGGCTTGACGCTGATAATCCACCTTGGAGCCGGGAAGCAAGCCGTAGAAGATCGAGCGGCCGCCATAGCGACCGCCGGAGCCGTACCCTCCCATCGGCAGGCCGGACTTTTGCAGCAGCCACCGACTGGCCTTTTGGATTGGGTTGAGGTTTACCATCGAACGACTTCGATCTCCGCGCCGCCGAATATGTGATCCGGGGCGGCGCACAAAACAAAGCCATCCCCATCATCTGGGGAGCGGCTCGGGATCGTGCGCTTCTTAAATTTCTGCTTCTCTTCGATGATCTTGACGGATATGCCGGACCGGTTGGTCCATTCATACATGCGCTCGGTGAGGTCGCCTTCCAGCGCCTCGGGCGGGCTCTCGACGCGCACGCCTTTCAGCGTCTCCGCCGCCTCGGCGTACATCTCCGTGACCTGATTGGCGTAGGCGCCGCCGTCGTAGGGCGTGCCGCCGAAGTCCACCGGGATCAGCTTGAGCCGATCTCCAAACGCTTTCTGCAGCCGGAAGTCATGCTCCAGGTGAGACAGGACGCCATGGCCGAATCCGCCGCCGGCGTCGATGCGGATCTGTAGATCCTCAACGCCGTGCGCCTGGAGGCGACACGCCTCTGTGATGATCGCTTGAGCGTACGAATAATAGTCTTGCTTCCAGAACTGCGCCTGACGCCAGATGACGCCCTTGTGCCGAACGTAGAACGTGCCGTAGTCTTTGCCGAAGCCGGCGACGTCCACGCCGAAGCGCGCCTTGCGCGAATCCTCTTCGGGCGCCTCACGCTTGCAGGCAGCTTCGAAGCGGCCGACGGGAATCATCGTGTTGTCCGCGATGTTCGCCGGCGCGACGCCCAGCACGCGGAACATGAACTCGGCGTTCGGCTTGAAGATCGTTCCCGTCGGCTGCGCCTTGCCGCCGATGGTCACATCAAAGGGAACCGTGAAGGTGTGATCGTCCTCGGCGTGCTCCGTGACCGTCTCGCAGTGCTTTTCGATCATCGACACGACATAGTCGCGCCGGACCGCTCCAGGGACGACCTCGCGGCCGGAAACAACGTTAGGGTGATTGATGCAGCTGATGCGGAAGCTCTGCACCTCGCTCAGCGATCGGACTTTGTAGAAGCGGCTTGCGCGCGTTCGCGGGTTGGCCAGCATGAGCACGATGCAGATGCCGCCGGACGCCATGGAGTCCACCGCATTGTAAACAAAGTCGGGGATACCCTCGGCTTCATCGAGCACGAACATCAAATACTGGCCGTGCTGCCCTTGAATGCGCTCGGTGCCGCGCCCGCCTGCGTCGTTCGTCGCCGTGCCCTTCGCGAAGTGGGCGTCGCCGACGACGAGCTGAAGATCAAGTATCCTTCCGGGTAACCCTTTGCCGCGCCGGTCCACCTTGATCTCTTTCCACAGGAGATCGTGGATCTGAGGCCACGTCGGCGCAAATGTGTATATGATGCTCGGGGTGAAGCAGTCGAAGAAGTGATTGACCAGACCGGAGGATAGCTTTGTTTTCCCCACCGTGTGGCCCGCCTCGACGCGCAGCCTGTTCTTGATCGTCTGTCCGGGTGTCCATATCGTCAGGTCCTCCGTTAGGATTCGGCCTTGCTCCCAGTCGTCTCGCTCGTGCATCTGGCGAAGCGCCAGCGTGTAGGCGTCAACGATCTCGCATTGACCGGGGCCGCCCTCGGAGCCGCGCCAGGGCGTCCATCCCAGCTTCTCAATGATGTAGCGCTCGGGCTCAGAGCGTAGCGCGCTGAAGTCGGTCAGCGCGATCTTCTCGCGAGCCGCGCGGAAGGCGGCCTGCGCGGGATTACGCGGGGCGTCCGTTGGTGTCGATTCGGATCTCTCCGATCCGACGATCGGCGTCTTCGATAACTTTGGCACGGAGATCAGCATCGGGGATTTTTTCTTGCACCGCTTGCATGAAGGCCAGGTTCTGCGCCTCCATCAATGAGTTCATGGTGGCCATGCTGATCGAGCCCTTTTCACGGTGTTTGTGAATTCGGTCCACCATCTCGCCGACCTGACCGATCAGCCCGGCCGCCGCCGTGATGTCGAGAAGCTGCTTGGGCTTGGACGCATGCTCGGGGTTCTCATAGGACTGGTGCCATGCGATCAGCGCCTCGGTGAAGGTATCGTAACGGTCGATCCAGTCGGTGACGAGCGCGCCGAGCATCTTGACGTGTGGAAGCAGATCGAGCGGGTCTTCCAGTTCGTCCGCCGCTTCGAGCAATTCCTTGATGCGCGGGCGCTCGATCTTCGAATACAGTCCGTGCTTCACCGGCCGCCCTCCATTGCCGCCATGCTTCCAGCACGCGCCGGTTCCGACATGGTTTGTGCGCTGCCCAGCGGCGTTCTCACACGGCTCGCCGTTCTTCGTCTTGCAGGGTCGCCCGCACTTCGGGTGCGCTTGCCGTCGAGCCATCAGCTTCGCCTCTTACCGCGCCGCCATGTGCGCGAACGTGATGTCTCCGCTCTTCTCCAGCGACACGCCGCGCCCCAGCTTCCCGGTTCCCCAGAGGTGCAGGGCCTCGTAGGCGCCGCTGTTCGACACGGCGGTCGCCGCGCGGTCCTGCGTGCGCTCGTGGCGCGACTGGGCGATGGCGACGGCGGTGAGCTGGCGCGTGGCCTCAGAGACGGAGCAGCGCATCAGACGCGCCGCAGCGGCAGGCGAGCAGGCGCCCGCATGGAGTGTGGTCCATGTGGTGTTCATAGTGAGATTACCGAGACGGAATAAGGACTGGGTAGATGCGGGGCACGTATGGACCCGCTACGT
>JAOQAA010000729.1 GCA_025963815.1 Capsulimonas sp. | reverse complement strand
GTCATTATAGCGCAAGTCGTCCGGTGAACTGATGGAGTACAATGGAAACATCGGTCAATGTTGTGTCGGCGAACAGGAAAAGATTATGCGAAAAGACGATCGCCGGTCAAATCGGATAAAAGCAATTGCAGCCTGGGCGTTCGTCATCATTATGCCGATCGTCTTTCTGACCGCCAAACCCGATCCTGTAGTCGTGCCGACCATAGATAACGCCACATTCCTGAGCGGTCGTCACGTATTTCGAGCCAACGTCTGCAGGGCCTGCCACTACCTGAAAGGCGCGGACCCGGTTGCTGACGCAAATCCTCGATATCGCCCCGAATATCTTTACGGGCCCGATTTGACCCATGAAGGCAGCCGAAACCCGGAAATCGGCTGGCAGAAGCTCAACCTGACGAAGCATGACATGCTATTTCCAAACGGAAGTATGGGCGACCAATCCAGATTAATGACAAAGGCTGAGATCAACGATCTGGCGGCTTATATGGCGTCTCGCAAGTAGTATTGATCTCTGGGCTTATCCGAAAGATAGGTCTAATGGCCCATGCCATGCTGTTCTTCTCCCTGTATACTTATCACTATCGCCTTCCGGTTCTTGCACGGGACTATCAGGATGCTGTTCGCCCGTTAGGTTCTGGCAAGGATCGAGTTGTCACAGCAGGCGGAGGAGAAATATGGACACCCCACAATTACAGCAGGACAGCGCGGCTTGGCGCTTTTTTGTACAAGCCTCATTTTTGATTTCTCTTGGACTGATGAGCGTCGGTATTTGGGAACTGCCCGTCAACATCTGGATTCGCGGCTTCCTCGGCATGGGCCTCTTCTTCACAGTCAGCTCCACCATCGTTTTGACAAAATCGATGCGCGATGAGCACGAGGCGCAGAAGTTAATCAAACGGCTCACAAACGCCAAAACGGAGAAAATGCTTCAGGAGTACGACATCAAACCGTAGTGTGGTTTGCGACAGGTTGTCGAGATCTTTAGCCTCGGATAGAAACGAGATTCGCAGAATGATGATGGACGAAAATGGTTTTCCGGGTTCAGTCCCAGGATTAGATAGGGCGGCCATTACCGTTTCCTCGCCAACGCCAGGACAAGTATTCTCGCCGGGAGATAAGGTCACAGTGGTGCTCATTCCAATCAATGGAGCAGTAATCCAATGGGCTCAGATGGTGACAAGCTTGCGGCCCGCGCATGGCGAAATGACAGCCATGCCGCCTTTCTCGATGACGTTTACAATTCCGGAAACCACACTTGGAAATGTTCGCATTGTCGTGACTGCTGGCGATCCAATAGGGAATCGATTATATTCGGAAGTCAATATCACTGTAGCTGCAAACGCAGTTATCAATGCAATCGTTCTCACCCCAAGAATTGACGGGAAGAGGCTCGTGACGCTTACTGGTCTCGGTGAAACCCAGGCCTTTCTTGTCAACTGTTTGTATTCTGACGGAGTCACTCGAGATGTCACGCAATATCAAACTCAGTATTCCTCCTCTGACCCGTCTGTGGCCACGGTCAGTGATGCGGGGGTGGTGACGGCGGTTGGAATTGGCTGCACATATATTACGGCCGCCTTTGGCGGCAAAGTTGACAGGGTTCCTGTCGTCGTGGCGTTAGAGCCGCCTTGTCTCATTCGAATGTCACCAATTATTGGGGCGCGCCCTGGACAGACGGTAATTTTGCAGATCGAGGGAAAGAACTTTGGCGGCCTCACCAAGGTGGAGTTACTGTCGCGGTCGGGACAACCAGAACCAAGGATTGTCGTTTCTGATCTTAGGATTGAAGGTGTCAATGTGGTGACAATCAATGTTGCCATCGCTGAGGATTGCCCGCCAGACCAATACGCCGTTGTAGTGACTTCCACGGGCGGAACATCAGAACCGCATTACAAATACTTCGGCAGTACATTCACCGTGACGCCACCTGCAAACACAGTCGTCGTTAGATCTATTGGACATAGTGACAATGAAATTGTGGAGGTAATGATCGTACTCAGCGATCCGTCGCCTGACGGGGGCCTTACGGTCATGCTTTCCAGCAATAATCCGGCGGCGCAAGTCCCAGTGAGCATTTTTATGAATCATGGCCTGATCTTCCAAACCTTCCAAATTTGGCCTGCGCCAGCTCTGGACGATATTGAGATCACAATTACAGAGACGGTGGGTGGGCGAGTGGAGACGCATTTATGAATGATGAAAATGGCTTTCCTGGTTCACTTCCGGACATGAACGAGACAACAATCACCGTTTTGTCTCCTATCCCCGGGCAAGTGTTCTCACCTGGCGATACTGTTTCGGTGAGGCTCGCTCCGAAAGACGGGGCGACGATTCAATCTGCGATCTTTGGAGCAAATGGTATAGACGGATGCCTATTAATGTCGGCAATCGAGACGCCGCCTTACACGGTGGACTTTGTCATCCCAGAGACCACAGTCGGTAACATTATCGTTACCGTCATGGCTTTCGATACAGAGCACAATATTTCGTCCGCATTCTTCAACATTACGGCAAATACCAACGCAGTCGTGCGGACGGTCGTACTGGCGCCAACGGCTGGAGATGGGCAGGTGGTAACGCTTGCCGGGATCGGCGAAACCCAGGAATTTCTGGTGAGAGGTTTGTATTCCGATGGAGTCACTCGAGATGTCACACAATATCAAACCGAGTATTCCACCTCAGACCCATCCGTAGCCACCGTTAGTGATGCGGGGCTTGTGACGGCGGTCGGCAACGGCTACACATATATTACAGCCGCCAATGGCGGTGAAATTGATAGGCTGCCTGTTGTCGTGGAAATAGAGGCTCCGCGGTACGTTCGGATTTCGCCGGTTGTTGGCGCACGCCCTGGGGAGACTATCTCCTTGCAGATCTATGGGCAGAACTTCGGCGGCCTTACCAAGGTGGAGTTACTGTCGCGCTCGGGACAACTCGACCCGAACGTGGTCGTTTCTGATCTTACGATCGTAAGCGTCAATGTCGTGACGATCAATGTCGCTATCGCTGAGAATTGCCCGTCGGACCAATACGCCGTCGTGGTGACTTCTGCTGGCGGAACGTCAGAAGCGCTTTATACAGACTGCGATTCGACATTTACCGTGCTCCCGCCCACAAACATTCTCGTAGCCAAACCAACGCGCTGCAATGGTCATGATATCCTTGAAGGAATGGTGGTTCTGAGCGATCCGGCGCCAAACGAGGGCGTTACGGTAATAATCTCCAGCAGTAATCCGGCGGTAACCGTTCCAGAAAGTGTTTTCATCTATCCGGGACAGATCTTCAATACCTTCGAAATTTGGCCAGATCCAGTTCAGGCGGATGCAGAGGTCACGATCACAGCGACATGTGATGGTGTTGACGCCACCGTAACCTTAACAACTTTGCCTCTGACCATAGTTTGAATACATGAGAATTGAAAAGA
Organism: Capsulimonas sp.; assembly: GCA_025963815.1. Lineage (GTDB taxonomy): Bacteria > Armatimonadota > Armatimonadia > Armatimonadales > Capsulimonadaceae > Capsulimonas. The sequence goes on along the minus strand of JAOQAA010000729.1, from coordinate 19,505 downwards.
CGGGGCCATGATTGGACGAGTGATGTAATATGGCAATTTCGAGACCGTCCCGCTGGTTACCGAAAGCAGTCAGGCCGGTAATATTCTTCCTGGTGATCTTTGCGACGCCCGCGATTGTCATGTCCGTTCACGATGCGCCGATACGTGCGCGAGTGAGCAACGCGCCCGCGATCTGGCGAACTCGTTTACAGGGGGTGATGGGAAAGAAACGGCCGGATGTGATTACTTTGCTCAACAAGCGTTATGACGCCGAGTACTCTCTGGGTGATACGTCTCGCGATTTGTACCCAGGCCCAAAACGGATGACGAAGTCGGATTACCTTCGAATGTCGCTTGGAAGCACCATGTCTCCTCCGTTTGTCTGGAGTGAGACCGTGGGCTTGACCTACGATCGACAAGGACGGCTGGTTGCCTATTCCGTGGGCGTCAGCCCAGGAATGTGAAGCGGTGACAGCGAAGCCTCAAGCGCGGGGGCCGCGCCGTCATCGGCTATCTGGTGTAATTCTGCTGGTATTTTTAACAGGATCGAACGGCGCATGTATCCCCTGTATGCGCTGTTCGATCTTCAGCGAGCGTTCCATACTTCTCTGGTGTCCCAAATCCAGACTTCGCATCCTCCCGTATTCGTCTTTCCCGCGTGAACATGTCACAATGTTCTGGTGGAAAAGAAAATGCCCCAAAACGGCTGGCTGGAATGATTTCTTGCGTCAGGCGATTTACGAACAGGATCACGAGATGATCCTCTCCGCGCTGGCGGCTGGCCCTGTTTTGGAATATGCGCTTTACGAAGGCGATTTGGATTTGATGGGTGAGGCGCTTGCCGCCGGCGCCGATCCGGGGCTAGATGGGGACGACACCGCTCAATAAGGCGCGGGAGCGAAAGCGTCCCGATGGACAGGCGCTGGCGGCGCTTTTGGAGGCGGCGGCGAGGTCGCCACAGCCCTATGATACGATTGTTGTTCGCAATGAGATTTACGCGGTCATACCGAAGGACGGAGAACGAGATTTATGAACGCTGACCAGATCGCGGCGGCGCTGGACCGGACGCTGCCGGATATGCAGGTGCTGGATGACTTATTTCATCGCCTGCGCCGATTGTCGGAGACGGCCGGGAAGTCCGTGGAGGTCGGGGATGACCTCTGGCGCGCCGTGCCTGCGGGAGCGTCGCTGGATATCGTGACCAAGGCGTTTTACAAAGAGTATTTCGAAGGCGTCGGCTTTGCGACCTATAAAGTCCTGGTGGCGATTGGCGGATTGCAGCGCAGCGACGTCGGCGCACATACCGCGAAGTATTGCTTCGCAACGCTGCACTACGACGAAGAAGCGCAATTGATCACGACTGATTTTCATGCCGATTTTCGGTAATCTCAAGAGAACACGAACCAGACCACTCAACAAAGGAGTTTATCATGCGAATACTTGTGATCGGCGCCAGTGGAACGATTGGCGGGCCGGTGGCGGACGCGCTTGCAGAGCGGCATGAGGTGCTGCGGGCCGCGCGGACCCATGGGGATTATCATGTGGACATTTCGCAGCCGGAATCGATTGTCCAGCTCTTCGAAAGCGTCGGCGAGATCGATGCCCTGGTGAGCGTGGCCGGCTCCGCGCGCTTTAAGTCGCTGGAGCAGCTGACGGATGAAGACCTCGCGTTCAGCCTCGCCAATAAGCTCATGGGACAGGTCAATTTGGTTCGATTCGGCTTGAAATCCGTGCATGACGGCGGCTCTATCACCCTGACCACGGGAGTTCTGGCGAGCGAGCCCATTCCAGGGGCGGCGGCGCTCAGCCTTGTTAACGGCGGTCTGGAAAGCTTTGCCCGCGCCGCCGCGCTGGACCTGCCGCGCGGGGTTCGCATTAACATCGTCAGCCCGCCGTGGGTCTCCGAAACTCTGGTGGCGATGGGGCGCGACGGCGCCGAGGGAATGCCCGCCGCCAAAGTCGCCGCCGCGTATGTCGCGAGCGTGGAGGGGACGGACACCGGCAAGATCATCGACGCCCGGAAGTTCGCATAGAGAGGGAGCAGTTCGCACAGAGATGCACATATTCACAATCGTTCAGTTTGTCTCGTTTCTGGCGGCGTCTTTAATCTGCGTCGTTGCGCCTGGCCCGGATAATCTGGGCGTCTTAAGTCTGGGGCTTTCGCGCGGGCGGAAGGCGGGGATCGGGTTCGCCGCCGGGTGCGCCCTGGGCTGCTTGACGCACACCACATGGGCGTCGCTGGGGCTGACGGCGCTGGTAGCGGCGTCCCCGGCGGCGTTTAACGCGATGAAGTTCGCCGGGGCCGCCTATTTGTGTTATCTGGGGGTGAAGGCGCTGCGGAGCAAAGGAGCGTCGCTCGACAGCAAGGAGGCGCCGGCAGGCGATGCGCGGCAGTTTTTGACCCGTGGCTTTGTCAGCAATGCGCTGAACCCCAAAGTCGCGCTGTTCTTTCTTGCGTTCCTGCCGCAGTTCGTGAACCCGCGCGGACCCGTGGGGCTGCAGATGCTTCTGCTGGGCGTGTGCTTCGGCGTGATGACGCTCGCCGTCTTTAGCCTCGTCGGCTACTTCTCCGGCGCCATCGGCGCCTGGCTGCGCCGCCGGCCGTTTTTCAGCCAATGGCTCGACCGCGCGACGGGGTGCTTGTTCATCGGCCTCGGGGTTCGGCTGGCGCTAGCGAAGCAGCGGATGTGAACATTTCGAACCCTTGAGCCGGCGCTTCGCGTATGACTTTGTGTTCGTGTGGTGATTTATCGCTGGGAAGGCGCTGCTGCTGACTTGGCGGCGGAGCATGGCTGGGCCGCGCTGCATGAGCATCTGGGCCCGTACCATAATCCTACGCCTATCGCCGCCACCAGAACCACGAGCAGGAGCGCCGCTTTCTTTATGGTGCGCGGGTAAGGAACCAGGTCGCCGAATGCAGCGATGAGGCCAAACCCTCCGTAAGCCATGAGATGGTCTTTCCACTCGTTCAGGAACGGCTTCTGATTCACGGCGTTGGCAACGCCGTCGATCACAATGACGAGCAATATCCACGCGGCCAGCATGATGAGACGCACAAGGCTGTGAATACCTGTTTTAAAGATAAAGCGCGTCATCTTCATCTTTTGTTCTTGTGTGATGTTCATTGTGTATTCGCGAAGCGACCGAAAGAAAATGCAAACCCCTTACCCACCCTCATCCGCGGACAGTCCAGCACATGGTAATAACAGTGACAATGCCCCTTGCGTTTGTGACGGTGATGGGCATGACCGTGAGGGTGCGGGGATCGAACCCGCTACGACGGCGCCCGGCCGCCGACCAATGCCGCTTAACCCAGCGGCCGGGTTGTGCTCGCGACTGTCCGATGGATTACCTGCTGCATTTTCTTCCGAGACGGGTGTTATTCGACGAGATCCGTCTTCCAGTTCAGCTCCTGGATGCCGGAGTCGAGCAGCCGATACGCTTTGGAAAGGATGTCGATGCGCTCCTGCGTTTCCGGTACGCTCACCGTGCTTTTGAACTTCACTTCGGAGCGGCTCGTGCGCGCCTGCGTGACGGACGCGGCATTTGCGAGGACGCTGTAGGCGCCCCGCCGCAGCATCAGGACATCGCGCTCGGCGAGCGCGTCGGAGAGGCATCGCGTGTCGTCATAGGGCGTGGCGGAATTCGTTCGGTTGATGCGCTGGATCAGACTTTGCAGTTCGTTGGCGACCCGCTCCATCTCCTCGATCAAATCACGGGGATTCTCGGCGGGCTCATCGCCCTCCTGCACCTTCGCATTGCCCGAGATGCGTGATTTCAGCTGCTCGAACCGCTTCTGACTGTCCGCTCGAAGGATAAGCGCTTCGGCAATTCTCATGTCGTTCATACCTCTTGGCAATATTATGACCGAAGACGATGAATATGCCCATAAACAGCGTGATGTGAATTGAGAATTGTGTCACAATATTCGAAAGACAGAGCCGGTTATCCTTGATTGTGGACGAACACTATGATCACTCTTCAAAAAATTGTAAAAACCTATGTGACGGGCGGGATGGACTTGACGGTGGTCAAGGGGGTGTCGCTGCATGTTTCGGAAGGGGAGATGGTGGCGATTATGGGGCCGTCGGGATCGGGGAAGTCGACGATCATGAATATCGTTGGGTGTCTGGATCGGCCGACGTCGGGTTCTTACCAATTGGACGGAGAAGAAGTGTCGGGGCTGGATGAGATCCAGCTGGCGTCGATCCGTAATCGTAAGATCGGGTTTGTGTTTCAGCAGTTTAATCTTTTGCCGCGCACGACAGCGCTGCGCAATGTGGAATTGCCGATGATTTATTCGGGCGCTCGGGGCCGGACGGCGCGGGCGGAGAAGGCGCTGGCGCGGGTCGGCTTGGCGGATCGAATGGACCACCGGCCGAGCCAGCTTTCGGGAGGACAGCAGCAGCGTGTGGCGATTGCGCGGGCGCTAGTGAACGAGCCGTCGATTCTTATGGCCGACGAACCGACCGGCGCGCTGGACACCCGCACCGGCGAGGAGATCATGACCCTGTTCCAGGAGATCAACGCCGAAGGGAAGACCGTGGTGCTGGTGACGCACGAAGAAGACATCGCTGAGCATTGCCAGCGGATCATCCGACTGCGCGACGGCGAGATCGTGAGCGATCTTCCCGTAACGGGCCGCCGGATCGCGAGCGTGAACGCTTAGTTTTGTTCTGCGAGAAAGGCTTTTGTGTGACGAACTCTCTTCTCAAGGCCGCGCGCGCTGCTGTGGTCTTTCTCTCCTTCGCCTCTCCCGTCTTGAGCCAAATTCCCGCGCCTCCCGTCGCCCCGGTCAAACCCGTCACGGAGACTTACTTCGGGACGAAAGTTGTCGATCCGTACCGGTGGATGGAGAACCTCAAAGACCCACGGACGGTCGCGTGGTTTCGGGGGCAGTCGGATTACGCATCTTCGGTGCTGAAGCGCATCCCAGGCCGGGGTAAGATCCTCGCGCGGATCCAGCATCTGGACGCGGCGGGGGAATCCGTGGAGGATGTCGAGACTGGGGGCGGTCGTTTCTTCTATCTCAAGACACTGCCGTCATTCAATTCGCCCAAGCTCTTTGTCCGGGAGGGTCTGCGCGGGCGGGAGCGGGTTTTGGTGGACCCAGAGCGGCTGACGAAAAAAGGCGTTCACTTTTCCATCGATTACTTTGCGGCGTCGCGCGACGGCAGATATGTCGCCTACGCCGTGTCGCCGGGCGGCTCCGAAGACAGTGTGCTGCATGTGATCGATGTGGCGCACAGACGCAATCTGCCCGAGAAGATCGACCGCGCGCAGTATGGGGATGTCAATTGGCGCGCGGACGGCCGCTCATTTTACTACGTCCGTCTGCAAAAGCTCCCCGCCAGCGCGGACTCGATCGAGCGCTACAAGAAAAGCCGCGTTTATCTGCACAATCTTGGGACGGATCCCGGCAAAGACAAAGTCGTGTTCGGATACGGCGTTTCACCGCGCGCTCCGATGACGTCCGACGATGACCCCGGCCTGATGACGGCGCCCGGCTGCCCATATCTCTTCGGCGTGGTCGTCCACGGTGTGCTGAACGAGCAGACCATCTATGCGGCGCCGCTGGCGTCGGCGGGCCGTGCGTCGATCCCTTGGCGTAAGATCGTGGACGTGCCCGACGATGTCGTCGGCATGGATGTCCACGGCCATACGCTGTATCTGCTTTCGCATAAAGGCGCGTCGCGTTTCCAAATACTGAGCATGGACTTGCACCATCCAGATGCGCTCCACGCGAAGGTTGTCGTGGCGTCGAGTGGCGCCGTGATTACAGGCCTGGGCGCGGCTCAGGATGCGCTGTATGTCGAGACTCAGGACGGCGGGATTGGGCGCTTGCGCCGTGTCGATTATCGGACCGGACACATAGAGCCGGTTTCGCTGCCGTTCGAGGGCAGCATCAGCGCCCTGGTGACGGACCACGACCAGCCCGGCGCGATCTTCATGGAGACCGGCTGGACACACTCAGCGCTCTGGTATCGCTACGATCCCCGCACGCGCCGCGCGACAGATACGGTTCTAAAGCGCCTCTCGCCGATCCGATTCACCAATGTCGTCTCTCGGGAAGTGAAGGCGAAAGCATCGGACGGAGCGCTGATCCCGCTTTCGATCGTCGCTCCCAAGAACATCAAACTCGATGGCTTTCATCCCGTTCTGATGGAAGGTTATGGCGCATACGGTTCGACGATCGATCCCGCGTTTGATCCGACCACCCTGGCGTGGCTGGAGCGCGGCGGCGTCCTGGCCTACGCGCATGTGCGCGGGGGAGGGGAATACGGAGAAGACTGGCATCGCGCCGGGATGAAGCACACAAAGGCGAACACGTGGCGCGATTTGATCGCCTGCGGGGAATATCTGATCGCCAAGGGCTATACATCCCCGAAGCGCCTCGCCATCGAAGGCGCAAGCGCCGGTGGCATCGCAGTTGGCCGCGCGCTGACCGAGCGCCCCGACTTATTTGGCGCCGTCATCGATCTGGTCGGCGTCTCCAACCCACTTCGCCAAGAGCTTTCTCCCAACGGCCCACCGAACATCCCCGAGTTCGGATCATTCCGAACGCCGGGCGGATTCCAAGACCTGCTCGCAATGGACGCCTACCATCACGTCAAAGACGGCGTCCCATACCCCGCGGTCTTAGTCACGACCGGCATCAACGACCCCCGCGTCTCCTCCTGGGAGCCAGCAAAACTCGCCGCCCGCCTTCAAGCGGCGACGTCCAGCGCCAAACCCATCCTCCTGCGCGTCGACTACGACGCCGGACACGGCATGGGCTCGACCAAAGCGCAAGCCGACGCCGAACTTGCTGACGAGTACGCGTTCCTGCTCCATCAATTCGGGGTGGAGGGATTTTAAATCGGGTTGATACTTTACTTTGCAGTCAGCGCCATGCGGCGTAATTTGGCTTTTGCGCCGCGATGACCCTGGTTTGCCGCACGCTCCAACCAGTAGCGCCCCCAGCGATGTGAGACCAGAACACCTTCTCCGTCGAGATAGGAAAGGCCCAAATTCCATTGCGCCTTGGCGTCATTCTGGCGCGCGGCGGCTCGATACCACTTCACAGCGCTGGCGTAATCCACATCCACGCCGACGCCTTCGTGATAACAGAAGCCCAGATCGCGCTGCGCCTCAGCGTCACCCTGCCGCGCGGCCCTTAGCAGCCAGTGATGCATACGCTGATAGTCAATCGGCGCTCCATCGCCTTTCCGGTAACTGAACGCCAAATTGAATTGCGCACCGGCATTCCCGTTCTCCGCAGCCATCTCCCACCACTGGATCGCCGCCGTCATATCCACCGGAACGCCGCCTCCGTGTTGGCGGCAGACGCCTAATTGAAACTGCGCCCGCGAATGCCCTGCTTCTGCCGCCTTGCGCCAGAGCACGACAATGGCGGCCCAGTCGGTGGGACGGGGGCGGGTTCGTCCAAACGCGAGGCGATAGCCGAGACGAAACTGAGCATCGGCGTTCCCCGCCGCCGCGAGCCTCTGAAGATATTTTGTCGTTTCCATAATCCAGCCAAATCTATCCACATTCTCTAACATCAAGTAACCAGGTACGCGGCTTCTTTTCTTTATCGCCGGAGGAACGCTGCGTGTTAGAAAGTATGGAAACGACTTGGCTGGATTTATTTATATCCCGTTGTGAATAAATCGAACAGGCATTTCTTGCGCGTCATCGGAACGCGGCGATAGCCTTCACGCAGGGGTGTGGGTTCTTTTGGGGCTATCTGTGTTGTGCTCATAAACTCTATTCCAGCGTGTACACGACGATCACAAACACGTGTCCATTTGCGCCGGGTTCATCATAGCACATCGATGTGTTCAGGATCGTTGCATTTGTTCTCTGCGCCCAATCGTTGATCATATCCTGGATCGCGTTGATGGAGCCTTTGAAGACTTGCACGGCGTTTTTCATTGTCTGCTCTTTTCCTGATGGTCTTGCACAAGTGATTTTCGCGTGACGATTTCGTGTCTCTGCGATGCGATTTTAACAGTGGGCGCATTGTGCTTCGAATGAGGCGACGGCTGTAACGAGCAAATAGTGACGCCGAGCGCGGCGAATGCCAGCAGCGGCAGCGTGGGTACGACTTTGTCCATATCCATCGGACCCGGGAGCGTCCGAAAAGTTGCAGTTCACCGGGACGCAAAATAACGCGGGGCTTCGCCTCTCAAGGATGTTCGTATTCGCTCTGGATCCCCCAGCCGCCGCTGTCATCGCGTGTCGCTGTGATGGCGGCGCGCTTGAAGGTCGCCTTGCGCTCGACCCATCCCAGCTCGAGTTTGCGCGTCGCAGCCATCACCGCCATGTCCGGCATAACGAAGTGACTGTCTTGCAGCGCAAAGCCGTCGCCGCTCTGCGGCGTAATTGCGGAGTGGCGCATCCCGCGCCCAAGACCTTGCTCGGTAGGCTCCAATAAGAGCTTGGCGCTTGTCCACTCCTCGGGAATCTGGTGGATCATGGCGACGGCAATTTCCTGAATAACCGGAACTTGCCACGCCCCATCCACCTCGCGAGGCGTTTTGCCCGCGCCTAACAGACGCTTGAGAATATTCATCAGGTTCCTTGGAATAGCGAGATCATATTGATTGTGAGCCGCTGCTATTCGTGGGTGGTGGCGGCCAGACCTGTGTTTCCGGCGAAGCTGTATCAGCCTCCTGGCTGCTTGCCCCTGTTTGCTGTAATCTCTCCCATCGTCTGTTCCAGAAAACAAACCGAGGCAAGCACATCAGGAATAGAAATACGGTCGCGGCGGCATATGTATATACGATGCCAGGGCCTGCCGTTTCTGACCAGAGATGCCGAACCACTGCCTTTATCACCCATCGCCATTTTCCATTCACAATCAGGACCGGGTGTTCATACAAGAATATGGTAATTGGCGTGATTGTGACAAAAAGGATCATTCCGAATTGCAGTGAAAAGAAGGCGATGAGATTATGCCGCACTGTTGTCCGATAGAGCCGGAGCGGATACGGCTCCGTTATTCTCAGCTGGTTCGCAGGATGCAGCCAAGCCATGAACCGGCTTCTTGTTAACCAGACGGTGGACTTCGTCATCCATACGAGAGACGGCGGCGTGCGTTCCAGCTGCTTGGCGAGCGCTTTCTCATGATCGACTTCTCGTGCAAAGATGAGTTCGCACTTGTCCAGGAATTTGCTGCTCAAAATGTTAGCCATGCAGCGTGGATGTTCAAACGTATCAAGTGCTCATCTCCACATCGTCCCAGTCGCTTGTGCTGTCCATCAGCCATTCTAAGGCTTTGCGTCGCTCCATGATGATGTCGCCGCTGATCTTGCCGGACGATCCGCCGTGGAGGCGCGCGTTCTCGGTGGACCAGTGGGCGCGGTAGTAGAGATCGAGCATCGGGTAGAGTTCGGTGTAGGGGCGCAGGCGCACTTTGCGGGTGAATGCGGCGCTGCTTTCGTTCTTTTGGAGATTTGGAAGAAGGCTCGCCATTGTGTTGGACACGGGCGCGTCAATGGGAATATCGCCTGTGAGGCCGCCGGCCCAGATCAGCGCCCAAACCGCTTCCATGGACCAGTGGAGGTTCGCTTTTTCCTGATCGGTCAGATCTTCATTACGCTTTTCCAGCAGCGCCCGCTCCTTGCTCGATAGATGCGATGTGAGACCGTTGTCGGCGATCCATTTCTTGATGACCGTGATCGGCGCGCCATACGCGATGTTGACCAGTGCATTCAGGATAAGTGTTCGCGCGGTCAGATCGGCCTGCGTGCGCGGGGTCTCTCGGTCGATGTAAGGCAGCCAGTCGAGTGTTTTTCCGCCGGCGGCAGTGACGAGTTTTTCCGAATGAGCTTTGATTGCGGGAATGTCGAGGTCTTCCATCATTTTTCGTGTTTTCCACTTCGTGATATCGGCGGTGGTGCGCTGCGGCGTGCTTTCGGAACTGCCGCTGAGAGGCGCTCCGGTTAAGTGATAGATGCGCTGGAGGGAGGCCGGAAGCGCACTCTTGTCGTATGTGCGCGTTTCCCAGTGTTCGTGAAGGCGAAAGCTTACGATGAGCAGATCGCGAAGCGGGGGATGAACGCCGCTCTTTGGCAGAGTGCTGAGTGCTTGCCGCACCTCCTCCAGCTGGGCGTCGCTCAGGCTGCGTTCGTGTGTTGCCTGCACCGCCCATTGATAAACATCGCGGCAGTCGGACGCCTCGCCAAGGAGATCGACCGTACTTTCCATGGAGACCCTTGGATTGCCGTCCAGGAACCATGTGGAGTAAAACAAAAGATCGATGCGGGGCAGGCGCTGGTCCGTTTTGTGCGACGCAATCGCGTATGACAGCGCCTCGTTTTTCGGATAACCAGTGAAGAGCGCCTCAAACTCCGGCGTCGACTGTACGGTCGGGGCGATGGGACCTGGGGTCGTGAAGACCGGCTTCGGCTGCTGACTGCGGACGCAGCCAGACGATGCAAGAAGTACGGCGGCAAGAATCAGCAAAGGGGAATATTTCGCCATGTGTCAGTCAGCCTTGATAGATCTGGATCAGGTTGCCGCACGTGTCGTCGAAGGCGGCGATGGTGGTCGGTCCCATCTCCGTCGGCTCCATGGTGAAGCGGACGCCCAGCCCTGTCAGGCGCGAGTACTCGTCCGAAACGTTGTCCACGGCGAATGCGGTGGCGGGAATGCCCTGCTCAAAGAGCGCCTTTTGAAAGGTTATAGCGGCGGGGTTTTCGTTCGGTTCCAGCAGCAGTTCGATATCGTCCGGCCCTTCCGGCGACACGACTGTCAGCCACTTAAACTCCCCCATCGGGATTTCTGTTTTCTTGACGAAGCCCAGTACATCCGTATAAAACGCGAGAGCTTTGTCTTGATTGTCCACGAGCACGCTAGTGAGTTTGATTTTCATGATGGTTTCCCGTGAGAGTGTAGGCTTGGCGAGTGATCAGATGCAGATATTATATCGCAGTTCACGCTCACGCGCTATTCGTTTCTCGGGGTGGAGGACTGTGGGGGCGGTGGCCAGACGTCGTCGCGTGATCCTTCGAGTGTTAAGGGCGTTTTGAGTGGAGGGGGGACGCAACGCCGTACCGCGAGCGACCAGAGAATCACAGTCAGGAGTGAGAACCAAGGAGAATACTGCGAGAACGCCGCCCACGCGAACCAAAGCACGCCTCCCCCAGCAAACCACAAACCTGCCCATGGGCGAACTGACCAGCCTTTGATGGTCCACCGCACAAATTGGAATAGTAAGTAAAAGCCCGGTCCTGCCGCGAAGAGATTGGAAAGAACCAGCAAAATTATAAAAACGATGTCGCTCCACTCAAGGCTCCACATAGATCGCCGCCTTCAAATGCATTATGGAATGACAAGACGTTTCTGATAGAGGCGACCGCAGTATCCATCGACGGTTTTCTCCCCGCAAGCGACAAATCCCTGCTCCACATAATACCGATTCAACTCAGGATTACTCGCCCGGCAGTCCAGCCGCACGTACTCAGCGCCGCGCCGCCGGCATTGCTCCTCCGCCCATCCGAGAACCGCGCGACCAATCCCGCGCCCCGCAAAGTCCCGCCGCAAGATCAGCGTATGCACATACCCTGCTGGGTCCGAGTTATCATCCCACATTTCTGTATCCGACCAGATCAGCCGCACTACGCCGACCATCACGTCCCCCTCAAACACACAATGAAACTCGCCGATCTCAACCTTCCACGCGATCCATTCGTCCGGCCACGGAGTTTCCCACTGCGCAATAGACCTCGACGCCAACCAGCGCGTCGCCTCGTGGATGAGGGAGGAAATTTCGCCGGAGTGAGACGAGGCGGCGGGTCGGATTGTGAGCGATGGTGTGAGCACGGCGCGAGCCTTTTTCTTGGCGTCTCCTCGGCTGAATATGTCGGTGATCGTCCCATAAATGTCGGCGTTATCGCTGACGACGAGCGCATCTGATTGGATTGCGATCGGCAGTGCATCGATCCCACACAGGAATTGATCGAGCTGTGGCCCCGCCGCCGACAGCGCTTCCGCCCGGCAGTAGACGACAATCAGTTGGCGACCAAACGCGGTCGCCACGCGACCGCGCAGGAAGCCGCCGTAGTCCGGCTCATCGTCTAGAATATATTCAAAGCCGCGCGGCGTATTGCGCAGGTGGGAGTCCTTCGCGTCGTGCAATTTGCCGTCAGGATAGATCCAGAAGACGAAATCTGGATCGCGATGCGTGAACTCCTTGAGGGCGCGCCGCCTGCCGGGATAGCGTGCGGCGAGGAAGGGAAAGTCTCCCGCCGCCGCGTCGCGGGTAATTGAGCCGATAGTGATCATTGATGACTCTATCGGCTCGGCGCCTCAGTTTGCAAAAGCATTGTCTTGTGGCCGAAGACACTTCTTCCTTAAGTTCGACAGGCGCTCGTATGCTTCCTCGTAATATTCGTCCGGATATTCACGAGGAAAGATCGGAAGGTTTGTCCAGTTCTCGACAAACGACGACAAATGCGAGAACCCTTCGACGATCCAGCGGTCCACCTTGTCGCTCGCCGTCGATTGCCGGCAGCATTCCTCCATCGCCGCCGTGAGACGCACAAACGCCTCCTTGTCCCATCGGAAATCGTAGCGGATCTGCATCAGAAACGCCTCATCGTCGAAAGTCTCGCCAAGCTCTTCACTCAATACAGTCAAATATTCACTCATAGTCTTTTCTCCCTCGGCGTTGTTCCATCGATATTCTTAGGATATCATACCAAGAGTAGACCAGGAGAAGTGTGGAGTGGTGAGGCTGACGGGGAACGAAGTTTGCGGATTCTCCTGTCATGAGAATTTCGAGACAAAGGAGTATGTTGTGGTAAGCCGTTCTGGTAGAATTTGTCCTTATATACAATACTAGGAGACAATGATGTCCGAACACACATCGACGGTGATTTGGCGGCGCGGCGCCGCCGAGGCGTTTACGGATAATCGGTATAACCGGGCGCACGATTGGAAGTTTGATGGCGGAGCGGAGGTGCGAGCGTCGTCGTCGCCGCATTCGGTTCCGGTTCCGATGTCGGACGCGTCGGCGGTGGACCCGGAAGAGGCGTTTGTGGCGTCGCTGTCCAGTTGCCATATGCTGTGGTTCTTATCGCTGGCGGCGAAGCGTGGGTTTGTGGTGGATGAGTATCAAGACGACGCTGTCGGGGTGCTGGAGAAGAATGGGGAGGGGCGGCTGGCGGTCACAACGGTGACGCTGCGGCCGCGCGTGACGTTCGCGGGAGGCGAGGCGACGCTTGAGGAGTTAGAGGCGCTGCACCACGCGGCGCACGAGGCGTGTTTTCTCGCGAACTCAGTGAAGACGGACATCCGATTGGAGATCGGCTAGGCGAAGCACGATCTGATTTTATAGTCGGCCTCGTTTGTGGCCGAGAAGAGTGAACGAGAGCGTCCAACGCCATGCCGCCGCTCGACTGTTCTTTTGAAACTCTCGCCATTCTTGTTCTCTTGCGTCGCCATGCAGCAGGACGCTTTCGAATGTATCCATCTCCAGCCCCCAGTAAGCCGCGTTCCATTCCGTGATCGCCTGAAACGAGGTGTCGACATCCAGCACACAGATGACTTCGCCGTCTTTGACATGGTCAATCATCAGAATAGCGACCAGTTTGCTCATATCAAAGGACGTCATATTGCCCCATGGGGAGCCTCGCTTCCCCGTCAACCGATCTTCGGAGACGTCGGTGAAGACGATCCCGCGCGACTGCCAATACGCGATTGCCGTGTCTCGGGCCTCGTCATTCCAATTCGGAATTGAGATTGCTTTTGTGATTTTCATATCGGATGATATTATTTTTGATTTTGCTGGGCTTGAAGGAACGCACGGACACACACCGGGTCCCACTGTGTTCCTGCGCCGTCTTGCAGGATGCGCAGGGCTTTTTGCCGCTCCATTCCCTCGCGGTAAGGGCGGTCGGTGGTCATGGCGCTGAAGGCGTCGGCCACGGCCATGAGGCGGGCGATCAGCGGGATTTCCTCGCCCCGAAGGCCAAAGGGATATCCTTCGCCGTCCCAGCGTTCGTGATGGTGGCGAACCGCATCAAGTGTCGCCTCCAGGCCCGGCACGGAGCTGACCATGACCGATCCCATCATGGGGTGCAGCTTGATCGCTTCGAATTCCTCGGCTGTTAGTCTTCCCGGTTTTCGCAGAATATGGTCGGGGACGCCGATCTTGCCGACATCATGGAGCAGCGCGGCGACCGCCACGGTGCGCTGCTCGCGTTCGTCCATGTCCAGCTCGCGCATGATCAGCAGGCAAAACTCCATGACATCCTCGGAGTGACGCCGGGTATATCGGTCTTTGTTGTCGACTGCCGTCACCAGAGCGTCCAGCATTGAAAATCCCTGGAAATGGGCGACGGCGTCCATACGGAAGCGCCGCGCCGTTTCTTCCGTGTCGCCGCCAGTCTTCGCCAGAATCAGCCGCTCGTCGGCGCGGTGGAGCACGGCGTGACAGTCTGTGTCGCCATCAGGAAAGAGCGCCGCGCCGACGGAAACCGAGATCGGAATCGCCGCCCCAAGGTCTTCAGGATAGTAGGACAATCCCTGGAGGGAGGAACGCAGGCGCGCCTCGACTTCCGTGGCGGTCGCATGGTGGACGTTGGGCAGCAGAAGAGCGAACTCATCGCCGCCGAAGCGCGCCAGCGTGTCGTAGGGACGGCAGATGTGCGTGAGGCGCTCGGCGACAGCGCGCAGGACTTGATCGCCGATCGCGTGACCGTACACGTCGTTGAAGAACTTGAAGTTGTCTAAATCCAGCATCACGACGCCAAGGATCGTGTTCTCACGCTGGGCGCGATCGGCCTCTGCATTTAGTCTGTGCTGGAAGGCGCGGTGATTGAGCAGGCTTGTCAGCGGATCGCGGTCCGCCCGCTCCCGCGCTTCCAGAAGATGCTTTGCCTGTTCGTCCTCGGCGCGCTTGCGGTCGGTAACGTCGTGGACTGTTCCCAGGAGGTAGGCGCAGCGATCGGATTCATCGAAAATCGGGATCACGCGGACATCGCCGACGCATTCACCCAGTGGATAGGCGGATGTCTCCTGCCACTCCACCGGGCGCCGCTCGCGGATTGCCTCCGCGTACTTGTCAAGTATAAGGGCTTGAGAGGAAACTGGGACTACCTCCTGAATTCGCCTCCCAATGATTTGCTCCGCGCGGAGCCCCGTAGTTTTCATAAAGGAGAGATTGACAAAAAGAAACCGATAGTCTGCTTCGGGACCGACGCCCAGGAGGAAGACCGTATCCTCCACATTGTCCAGGATCAGCGCCATTTGACCCTGGTTCGCCTCCAGCGCCGAAAGAAACTGCACCGTGCGCTTCTGCGTCTCCGCCTGAACTTGCGCCGCCGCCTTTCGTTCGCTGATATCCTCGGTCAGCGTGATTGTGTTCTGCGGGTGGCCCAGCTCGTCGTAGGTAAGAGACACGCTGTTCTGGGTCCAGACATACGAGCCGTCTCCACGCAGGCACCTCTTTTCCAGAACGAAGTTGGGGATCCGGCCTTCCATCAGCCGCCCCATCAGCATCACCGTTTCCGCGAGGTCGTCCGGATGGGTGATCGACGCAAAGTCGGTCGCCAGCGCTTCTTCCAGGGTATATCCCAGGATCGAGCAGAATGCTTTGTTGACGGTGATAAAACTGCCATCCCGGCCGATAATGCTCGCGCCCACGGCGGCGTTGTCAAAGGCGGCCTGAAAATTTTCCTCGCTGTGACGCCGCGCGGCGATCGCCTGCTCGCGCTCGGCGATCAGGCGATCCTGCTCGGCCGCGCGTCGCCCGAGCTCGAGGTTGTTGACGACTTGATGCGCGAGCGTTCGAAGAGCCGCCTCCTGGTCCGCCGTAAGGCGTCTGGGGGCTCGGTCGATCACGCACAGCGACCCCAGCGCATGGCCGCTTTCGGTGATCAGAGGGACGCCCGCATAAAATCGGATGTGAGGATCGCCGGTGACGAAGGGGTTATCGGCGAAGCGCGCGTCTTCGGCCGCATCCGGGACGATCATCATGTCCGGCTGAAGAATGGTGTGGGCGCAGAAGGCGATGTCGCGCGGCGTTTCTGTCACAGTCAGGCCGACGGCGGCCTTAAACCACTGCCGCTCGGCGTCCACGAGCGTGACCGTCGCGATGGGAGTTCCGCAGATAAATGCGGCAAGCCGAACGATATCGTCATACGCATCTTCGGGAGCCGTGTCGAGAATGTGATAGTCGCGCAGAGCTGCTAGTCGATCGAGTTCATCTGGTGGCATGAGGGTGGCGATTCCGTAAATCGAGATCTTCGTCCCATTGAGCTTATCGCCAGTTTCTCTTCGGCGGTTGAAGCAATTTTACCATTAAATTCAGTTCTTTCACTGTTTTTCAGCGGCGCGGCCAGTACATGATGACGGAAACGCCGATCAAGCAAATCAGGGCGCCCCAAGTTTCTGGGCCATCTGGCTTGCGCCCATCGAACCGCCAGTCCCACAGCAGCGACATCACGATGAATATCGCGCCGTAAGCGGCGTAAACGCGGCCGAACGCCGCCGTGGGCTGGAAGCTGGGCAGCAGTCCATAAACGATCAGGAGCGCCGCGCCAATAAGCGCGAAGTAGAAGGGCTGTCCTTTACGAAACCACTGCCAAATCAGATAGCCGCCGCCGATTTCGGCAAGTCCGGCAAGAAAGAACAGCAGAAGGGATTTGATCAATAACATGGAAATTGTGTGTCTTTCAGCGATCAAGTCGAATGATTGTGGCGGTGGTGGATGTCTGGGAAATGGGGATGGGAGTGCGTCATCGGTTCATGGACGTGCTCATGGGTGTGTGGCTCCGTAGGATCGACGCCCGGCGCATGGGCGTGCTGGTGATGCGCGTCGTGCGTATGACGATGGCTATGGACGAGGCGCTCGTGGCGATGATCGTGGGAGTGCTTCTCGGAAAGATGGAGCCACACTCCCGCAGCCATAAGCGCCATCGCAACCAAGAACTGCGGGCCGATGGGATCGTGCAAGAGAACCAGTGAGACTATGGCTCCGACAAACGGAGCCAGGGAAAAATAAGCGCCCGTGCGCGCCGTGCCCACATGCCTCAGCGCCAGGACAAAGAACGCCAGACTGAGACCGTAGCCCAGGAAACCAACGAGCATCGCGCCGCCGACCTGGGGCAGGGCGGGGAACTTCGCGCCGAGGGCCAGTGCAATCGTCAAATTGACGGCGCCCGCCATAGCGCCTTTGATGGCGGCGACTTGATACGGATTGCTCGCCGAGACCTTTTGCGTCAGGTTGTTGTCGATCCCCCAGCACAAACAAGCGCCCGCGATGGCCAGCGATCCCAGCGGCAGCGAAAATCCGCCTAGTCCCTGCCACGAAAGAACCAGTCCGCCTCCCACGATCAGCGCCATGCCCAAAGCAATACGCCGGTCGAAGTTCTCCTTGAAGACAAACCATGCCAGCAGAGACGTGAATACCCCTTCCAAGTTCAGCAGAAGCGACGCCGAAGATCCGGGTGTATATTTCAGGCCCAGCATCAGTAAGACCGGCGCAACGATCCCTCCAAAGAGGATCGCTCCCGCCAGCCATGGCAGGTCCGCGCGCGACAGCGGCGCCTCCTCCGCCGTGCGGCGAGTGAAGTAGAGCACGGAAAGCCCCAGCCCCGATCCCAGGTACAGAAGCCCCGCCAGTAAAATGGGCGGTGTGTTTCCCAGCAGCAATTTGGCGAACGGTGTACTGACGCCAAATAAGATCGCGGCGAGCAGCGCGATTCCGACGCCGACAGGCAGGGCATTTCGATGGTTGTCGTGCTCAGTCATGCGGCTATTTTACCCTTCCCAGGGACGCGCCGACACAACAAGTCACGGAATGGATGAAGCACTCATAAACTTTGAGTATCATATGGTGAGAGATTTCAAAGGAGAACGCTGCTGTCATGAGACGCCATCTGCTGCCCATATTTGCTTTACTTACGCTCGCTCCCTTTGCCCATGGACAGGGACCAACTGTCTCGGAAACCACCGTGCTGCAAAATATTCTTGCGCAAGATGTTCCCATGCACATCAAATCGGCTCAAAAGCTCGATGAACTGACATGTAATTTTCACGACAACAGTGTGATCGCGCGCGGAAGCGAGCAGGCCGTTGCCGAGTTTGAGAAAGAACTTCACGCGAACGACGTGCAGCCTGGACAGTATCGATTGACGATGAACCTCGTGCGTTACCATGTGGACAAAAACGGCAAGAGTGTTGAGAAGGTGATTCAAGCGCCGACCATGACGGTTACCGACAAAGCCGGCGGGTCGATCTCCGTCGGCAGACAAGGTCAGGATGGATACGCCATCAAGGTCATTCCAGAATCGGCGCCAAACAACGCCGTCAGTCTTACGGTGGAGGTACAGGAGTTAGGCGAGCAGGGGGAAGTCATGAACTCGGGCAAGAACACGCTGCTTGCGCCGCTTGGCAAGACTGTGCATATCACGGGAATGACGGACGCCAAGGACAAACCCCTGCGCCGCGCCGTTCAAAAGGGAGAAATCGTGACTGATCGCGGCGAGTACACGGGCTACTATGTGGAGGTGACGCCGACGATCCCTTGATGCGTCGCTAGGCCGGAACAGCGCATGTCACGCGATTTCGCCCTGTCGCCTTCGATTTGTAGAGGGCCTCGTCCGTGCGTGCGATTAACTTCGCCCGCCTTTGTCCTCTCTCTGCAAACACGCCACTCCGAAGGAAGCGGTAACATCTCGCATGAGCCATGGATGTCCTTCCACTAAGACTCGCAATCGCTCCGCGAATTCCGTCGCCCCTTCCATGTCGGTCTGATGCAGGATAAGAACGAACTCCTCACCCCCGTAGCGCGCCGCGAAGTCCGTGTTGCGAGCGCTATTTTGCAAAATACGCGCCACGGATTTGAGCACTTCATCACCGGCCGGATGCCCGTGTGCGTCATTGTACTCTTTGAAGCGATCCACATCCAATAGAATCAGGGAAAGCGGAGTCTGGTATCGGGCGGCGCGGGATACTTCTTCAGACAGCCGTTCCTGGAAAGCGCGATGGTTTTTGAGCCCCGTCAGCCCGTCCGTCGTCGCCAGGGTTTCCAGCTGACCGTTGGCTCGCTCCAGTTCACCCTTTTGAAGTTCTAAAATCGTGTTGTAGGAACGAATTTTCTCATCCGCCTTGGCGGTGCGTCTCATCAATGACGCCACGGAACACGCCGCCACACCGAGCAGAATGATGGCGACGGCGAGAGAACTGCTCACCGATTGCAATGTTTGACGTGAGGCGCTTTCCGAAGCGCCCAATTGCAGCGCCAAGAGTTGGGCCTGAGCGGCCTGCATTCGGGAAATCTCGGCGCGAATATTTTCCATGACTTGCTGGCCGTGACCGGAGTTTACGATATCCAGGGCGCGCTGCGGATTCCCTGATTTGTTGAGAGCGACTGTCTGCTGAAGTTCCGCAAGCTTGGCGTCAACAATTGGGCGCAGCCGCATCGTGTACTGTTGCTGCGCGTCGTTGTCGCGAGACAGCCGCTGGAGGCGGTCCAAATCGGCCGGGACAAGTCTGAGGCCATCGTCGAACGGAGTTAAGTAGCGTGCTGA
>JAOQAA010000726.1 GCA_025963815.1 Capsulimonas sp. | reverse complement strand
CGGCGTTTGCATGGGCGAACTCAGCGACAGCCACGCCGTAGTTGGCGGGATCAAGCATGATGTCCCCGTAAGTCATGAAAAACGGAGCATCCGAGAGCGCCGCGCTGGCGGTGTTCACGGCGTCGCTCACGCCGCGCGGAACTTCCTGGTGAACGTACTTCACGCGCCAGCCCCAATTCGAACCGTCGCCAAAATACTCTTCCAGCACATTGGAAAGATATCCAGTAATCAAGACAAACTCGGTAATGCCGGCTTGTTCGTTCAGGCTCGTCATGATCCGCTCGATCATCGGAGTGCCGGCGATCGGCAGCATGGGTTTGGGACGATTTTCCGTCAAGACGCCGAGGCGCGTGCCTCGACCGGCGGCCAGAATAAGTGCTTTCATAGGATCTCCGCTATCATAAAATTCGATGGAATGTCGTCACATCCGTGCGTGTTTAAGCGCGTCGGCGCAGTCACAACGACGGTCACTCGGCAGAGCTTCCAGCATCGACTGGATTACCTTCTTAACGTTTTCCGTATTTTGCCGCAGTACTTCCAAAACATTGGTGACTTCGACATGACCCGAGTCTACGACAACGCCGGCGTCGTAGTCCGTCACTAAAGAGATATTGACGTAGCACATCGCCAGTTCACGCGCCAGAGCCGCTTCGGGATACTGGGTCATGTTGATGATATCCCAGCCCATCCGGGAGAACCATTCGCTCTCGGCGCGTGTGGAGAAACGCGGGCCTTGAATGATGACACTCGTTCCGCCGTCATGCACGGGAACACCCTCCCCGCGCGTCGCCTGGATGGCGACGGTGCGCAAATGAGGACAATACGGATGCGCTGTGGAAACGTGTGTTGTCTCCGGGCCATCATAGAACGTATCAGCGCGGCCGCTCGTACGATCGACGAACTGGTCGTTGATGACAAAGTGTCCGGGTTCGATGTGCGCCTGAAGCGACCCAACGGCGTTTGGCGCGATGACGCGCGTAACGCCCAACTGATGGAACGCCCAGAGATTGGCCTGATATGGAATTTTGTGCGGAGGAAATTGATGCTTGCGGCCATGCCGGGGCAGGAACGCGACGCGTTTGCCGGCGATGGTCGTCAGAGTGATCGTATCGCTCGGCGCGCCGTATGGCGTCTCGATCGTGACTTCTTGGGGCTCGGTCTCGGACAGCGCGTAAAAGCCGCTGCCGCCGAAGACACCTATTTCTGCGGACGTGTCCATTCCGATCCTATCTGCCCGCTGTCGCGCAGCAAAATCAGCGCGACGTCCGCGGCGGCGAACTCTGCTTCGCGCTTGCTCTTCCCGACTCCGGAACCGACCACGACGTTGTCCAGCAGCACTTCCACGACGAATGTCCGGTCGTGCGGCATCCCCTGCTCGTCGGCTACTCGGTAAACGGGGCCGGGCAGACGGCGCGCCTGGCGAACTTCCTGAAGGGCCGTCTTGGCGTCCCGCCAGTCGCTCGTGCGGTTGATGGCGTCGATCTGAAAGCGCAGGCACGAAATCACGAAGTCCCGCGTCGGTTCGTATCCGCGCTCCAGGTACACCACGGCGACCACGGCTTCAAAGGCGTCGGAGATCAGACTGGAGCGATTGCGCCCACCCGTGGACTCCTCGGCGCGCCCGATCCGCAGCAGCGCCACAAGATCGATGCGCCGCGCCGCCTCCGCAAGAGCGGACTGGCAGACGATTAGCGCCTTCGCCTTCGCCAGCTCACCCTCTTTTTTTTCAGGGAACGCCGAATAGAGATATTCGTTGATGACGAGACCCAGAACGGAATCGCCGAGGAACTCCAGACGCTCGTTGCTGTCGAGCGGCTTTTCCGGCACCAGCGATTTGTGTGTCAGCGCCTGGCGCAGCTTCGACATATCCGTGATCGGCAGTTTGCGCGCGAGCGCCTCCTTGCGAAGCTCCTCGGTCGAAAACGTCATTGCAGTTCGCCCACCGCCTCGGCGATGCGCGCGACGCCCTTCTCGATATTCTTCATACTCGTGGCGTAGGACAATCGAATGTTGCCGTCCGCGCCGAAGCCCGAGCCGGGAACCACCGCAACGCCCTTGGCCGTCAGCAGATATTCGGCAAAATCGTCCGAACTGTTGATTGTCTTCAATGCGCCATCCGCGGTTTTCCAGCTCTTGCCGTACAGCGCCGATACGTTCGGGAACACGTAAAACGCGCCGCCAGGGCTAAGGCATTTGAAGCCGGGAATATCGTTCAGAGCGGCGACGATGTAGTTGCGCCGTTCTTCAAAGGCGACCCGCATCGTCTCCACCGATTCCTGCGGAGCATTCAGCGCCACGACGCCTCCCGCCTGCGCGAACGAAACGGGGTTCGATGTGCTCTGGTCCTGAATGCGCGACATCGCCGAAATGATCTTGGCGTCGCCAGCGGCGTACCCTAGGCGCCAACCGGTCATGGAGTGCGCTTTGGAAAAGCCGTTGATCGTGATCGTCAGCTTATGGGCTTCCGGGCTGAACGACGCGGGCGAGACGAATGTGTTGCCAGGATAGATGATCTTCTCGTAGATCTCATCGGACATCAGATAAACGCCGCGCGACACGCACAGGTCCGAGATCTCACGCAGCGCCTGCGGCGTATACACAGCGCCCGTGGGGTTGCTGGGCGAGTTGA
The DNA here is from genome assembly GCA_025963815.1 of Capsulimonas sp. Lineage (GTDB taxonomy): Bacteria > Armatimonadota > Armatimonadia > Armatimonadales > Capsulimonadaceae > Capsulimonas. The sequence continues at coordinate 5,830 of JAOQAA010000726.1, read as the reverse complement.
TGATGACCAGCTTTGTCTTCGGCGTCAGCTTCTCTTCGATCAGAGCGGCGGTCGCCAAAAAGCCCGTGGTCTCGTCGGTTTCCACAAAGACCGGAACGCCGTCGGCCAGCTTCACCTGCTCGGGATACGAAACCCAGTAAGGCGTCGGAATAATGACCTCGTCGCCCGGATCGAGGATCGCCTGCATCAGATTGTAGATGGAGTGCTTGGCGCCGACGGAGACAAGAATCTCCGCGCGGCTATAGGTGAGGTTATTGTCGCGCTTCAGTTTGGCAATGATGGCGTCCTTAAGGGCGACGGTGCCGCTGGACGCCGTGTACTTGGTGTCGCCGGCGCCGAGAGCCGCGATGGCGGCGTCCTTGACGTGGGCGGGGGTGTCGAAATCGGGTTCGCCGGCGCCGAAGCTGACGACATCGACCCCTTCCGCCTTCAAGGCGTTCGCCTTGGCGGTAATGGCGAGCGTGGGCGACGGCGCTGCGCCGAGAGCGCGCTGAGAAAGCATAAAGACCAGGCCTCCGTGGCTGTATTGGGCCTAGTATACCGATTGGGGGAGTTGGAAGTCAAGGAGAATGGCGCCAAACATGCCTGCCCGCCACGCTCTGCGCGGCGCGAAAAATGACGTTAGCGGCTAACCGTGCGCGGTCTTCGTCCAGGGTGTTTTCCAGGCGTGCTGCACGGAATCGAACACGCTGAACTCCAGTTCCATCATCTGAAGCGCGCGCCAAATCCGTCCGCCCTTGCGGGCGGCGATGCGAACGGGCGTCGGCTGATCGCGCAGGCGCAGCAGCCAGCGCAAACCGTCGGTGTCCGTGTAGGGAGCCGAGGTGGCGTCCAGAAGGACGTAGCGAGCGTGCTCGGCGGCGGCGTAGTGGGTAATGTGCTCGGGCGAAGGGGCTGAACCGTCGATGGCGCAGGACGAACGTATGACCAGTACGCGCCCTGCGGGGTGCATGGTCACGGATAACTGAGGCGTGGTTGCTTTGGTCATAAGTGGATCGATCTCCCGACTCTGTCATCCGTCTCGCCATTGATTACTATACTATCGGCTGGAAAGGTTCCGGAATTCGATCCGCGATTTCACGAGTTTTTGGGAGATAGATGCGTATTCGTATGGTCAAGAACCACAATATACGTCACGAAGGAAGACGGCCAACGGGAGTGGAACTATGGGCCATGTCGGCCACGCCGCCGGAAGGAGTTTGTAATATGTCTGGCGTCAGTGAAGAAGTTTTGAATTTTGCCGTGATTGGATGCGGCACCATCGGCCCGACGCATATCGGAGCCCTGCGGCAGATCGACAATGTGCACGTCCATGCGCTTTCGGACACGGTCGAGGAGCGGGCCTACGCGATGGCGGCCCAGTTTGATATTCAGGGGGTCTACACCAAACTCGATGATCTGCTGGGAGACCCGATGGTCGATGTCGTCGCAATCTGCACACCGTCGGGGACGCATGCGGATATTGCTGTGGCGGCGCTGCATGCGGGTAAGCATGTGATCGTTGAGAAGCCGATGGACATCTCACTGGAAGCGTGCGACCGGATGATCGCCGCCGCCGATGAGACAGGCAAAAAGCTCACCGTGATCAGTCAGCACCGGTTCGATTACGCCACTCAGTTTTTGAAGGAAGCACTGGGTAAAGGCCAGCTGGGAAAGATCGTCCTTGCGGACGCCGCAGTCAAATGGTGGCGTACTCAAGAATATTACGATTCGGGCAATTGGCGCGGCACCTGGGCGATGGACGGCGGCGGCGCCTTGATGAACCAGGGCGTGCATACCGTGGATCTGCTGCAATGGCTCGCGGGCGATGTCGAGTCGGTCTACGCTCATATTCGCACGTCGGGACATGACCGTATCGAGGTGGAGGACATCGCCGTGGCGGCGCTGACCTTCGCCGGCGGCGCCGTGGGAACGCTGACGGCGACCACCTGCGCCTATCCCGGCATGCCCGTGCGTATCGATGTGATTGGAACGGAAGGTTCGGCGACGATCGAGGCGGACACCCTGCGCTCCATGACGCTGAAAAAAGGCGACACGCATCTGAGTGACGCCGTCGCCTCGCATGCGCTGTCCGTGGCGCAGGGCGGGTCCGCGTCGGTGGTCCACGCGGCGGCGGAGCGCTCGACGGCCGCCGACCCCGGCGCGGTCTGGGGCGACGCCCACCGGGCGCAGATCGAAGACTTTTTGCATGCTGTCCGCACCGATGGAACGCCATTAATCGATGGACGCGCCGGACGCAAGCCTCTAGAGATCATCCTGGCCGTATATGAATCGGCGCGCACCGGGCTGCCCGTGAAGCTGGGAGCCGTCTCCTAAGTGAATTTAAGTGGTAACCAATGGCTGATCGCGCTGCTCTGCGCATTTATGGTCGGCCTGTCCAAAACGGGGTTCTCGGGCGTCAGCATCATCACCGTCGCGCTGTTCGCCATGATGATGCCGGCGCGCGAATCGACCGGGGCCGTGCTTCCCCTGCTCATCGTCGCCGACATCGTCGCCGTCACGGCGTTTCGGCGTCACGCCGTCTGGTCGCATCTCTGGCGCATGTTTCCCTGGGCCGCCGCCGGGATCGTCCTTGGCTGGGGAACCATGCAATGCATCCATAACGACAATATCATCAAGCTGATGATCGGCGTGATCTTGATCGTCATGGTGTCCATGCAGTGGGCGCAGCGATTAAAACCGCCGACGACGGAGCCGAAACAGACGAGCCTCGTCTACGCCGCCGCGATGGGTCTCACGGCCGGGTTCACCACGATGACCGCGAACGCCGCCGGACCGGTCATGCTGCTGTACTTCCTCGCCATCGGCTTGCCGAAGATGGAGTTCATTGGAACCGGCGCTTGGTACTTTTGCATTATGAACTGGTTCAAGGTCCCGTTCAGCGTTCAGATGGGCGCGATCAACGCACATTCGCTGCTGTTCGACCTGAAGCTGGCGCCGCTGGTGGTGGTCGGCGCGCTGACCGGCCGCTGGCTCATTAAGTATGTCGACCAGAAGGCGTTCGAAGCCCTGGCTCTTGTCTTTGCATTGATTGGCGGCGTCAAATTGATCGTTGACGGCTGGCCGCACTTTTAAGGAAAACCGATGATCACTCCCGATCTCTTACGCAAGATCCCGCTCTTCGATTCGCTCACCGATGCGCTGGTGAACAAACTCATGATTATCTGCGCCGATGTGCATCTGGGCCCCAATCAATGGCTGATCCAGGAAGGCGATATGCCCTCGTTCTTCGTTCTGGTTTCCGGCGAGATCGATGTCATCCGCACGGTCAACGGCGATCCAAGCGTCATTGCCTCCTACAAAGCCGGAGATTTCTTCGGCGAAGTCCCCTTGCTGCTCGGTAGCGCGGCCTTCGCGAGCCTGCGCACGAAGTCGGACTGCCGCATCCTTCGCCTGGAGCGCCCTGAATTTCAATATCTGATCACACACAGTGAAAAGATGGCGTCCAGCATCCTGCAAACCATGATGCAGCGCGTGGAGCAGATGCAGCAATTTTCGATGAACACGCCGATCGAACGCACACTTGTCATCGGTCAGCACTCCGATCTTGCGTGCTTCAAACTGCGCCAGTTTCTTTCCGGCAATCACCAGGAGTTCCGATGGCTCGATCTCAACGACGACGCCTGTCATCCTTACATTCCCGCCGCAGCGCTGGAAGGCCCCTATCCTGCCGTCATTCTGCCCTCAGGCGAAGTGATCAAGGACCCCAGCCGACGCGAGCTTGCCGAACGTCTGGGCTTACAAACAAAGCCGAGCCATGCAGAATATGACGTCGTGATCGTCGGCGGCGGTCCCGCCGGATTGGCGGCCGCCGTTTACGGAGCGTCCGAGGGTTTGAAGACCCTGATGGTGGAGCGCGCCGCCCCCGGCGGTCAGGCGGGAACATCGTCACGGATCGAAAATTATCTGGGATTCCCAACCGGCATCTCCGGCGGCGAACTAGGACTGAGGGCGCTGGATCAGGCCAAGCGGTTTGGAGCGGAGATCTTAGTGGCCCGGGCGACGCAATCTCTGGAAACCCGCGACGGCGTTCATACGATCACTCTCGACGGCGGTGGCTCCGTCACGACACAAACCATTATTCTCGCGACCGGCGTTTTCTGGCGTAAGCTCGACATTACGGGCGCGGATGCGCTGCTGGGACGCGGCATTTACTTCGGCGCGGCGCGCACAGAGGCGATGGGAGTGGCGGGCAGGGACGTCTATCTGATCGGCGGCGGCAACTCCGCAGGCCAGGCAGCGATGTTCTTCGCTGACTACGCCCGCAAAGTCACCCTGCTGATCCGCGCCTCCAATATCGATAAGGGAATGTCTCAATATCTCATTGACCAGCTGAAAACGCGCGCGAATGTCTGCGTCGAGCTGAACAGCGCCGTCACCGCCGTTCACGGAGAATCGGCTTTGGAAGCCATCACGGTCGTCAACTCACGGACCGGGAAAGAACAGAATTACGAAACGAGTTCGCTCTTTGTGTTCATCGGCGCCGACGCTCAAACGGACTGGCTCGCGAATGCGGTCGCGCGGGATGACCGAGGTTACATTCTGACCGGGCGGGACGCCATGGACTCGGGGAGATGCACCACGGACCGATCCCGTTATTTCTTGGAGACAAGCGTGGAGGGGATTTTCGCGGCGGGCGATGTGCGCCACGGCTCCGTCAAACGCGTCGCCTCCGGCGTTGGCGAGGGCAGCATGGCCATCGCCTTCATCCACCAGTACCGGGCCGCGTTCGAAGCGCGTGCGGAACCTCCGCCATCGGTTTCGGGGTAAGCTAGTAAGATAGGCAAGGGCGTCTCAAGCGAATTTTCATCGGGCGGCGGTTCTTTTTACCGCTCCGCCGTGTTTGATTGTCAAGGACATTGCGTCCACACGCTTAACTTTGGCGCACTGCGCGTTCACTTCGATCGAGGACCAGTATTTTGATTACCCTAGATATTCTGCGACAGGTTCCCCTGTTCAGCAAGCTGAACGACGCCGAGCTGGCGGACATCGCCGCAGTCTCGGCCGACGTCCATTTCCCGGCTGAAACGTGGGTGCTTCGTGAAGGCGAACGATCCTCGTTTTATATTTTGATCGAAGGGACGATTGTAGTCACGAAGGAAAATCGGGGCGAGGATGTCGTCATTCGAACCTACGTCCCCGGAACATTCTTCGGCGAAGTGCCGCTGATGCTGGGCGGCAGTTCCGTCGCGGGCTTCAAAACAACCTGTGAATCGCGTGTCCTCAAGATGGATGAGGCGGACTTTCACAACCTTGTCACCGCCCAAAACGACCTTTCCGACTGCATCATGGAAGAGATGATGCGGCGGGTAACGCTCTTACAGAAGCTTTCGGTGGACACCCCGGTTGACCGCACCATTCTGGTCGGCCATTCATCGGACGTCAACTGCTACGACCTGCGCCAATTCCTCTCCGGCAATCACCAGAATTTCCGATGGCTCGATCCCGCCGACCCGACCTGCCAGCAATACATACCCGAGTCGGCGAGCGAAGGCCCCTACCCCGTTGTCGTACTGCCGAACGGCGAAACCCTGAAAACTCCAGACAATCGCAGCCTGGCAAAGAGCCTGGGCCTCAACACCGAACCACAAGAAGCGACTTATGATGTGGTGATTATCGGCGGCGGCCCAGCGGGCCTCGCGGCGGCGGTGTACGGCGCTTCCGAAGGCTTAAAAACGCTGATGATCGAGCGCGCCTTTCCCGGTGGTCAAGCGGGCACGTCGTCACGGATCGAAAACTATCTTGGCTTTCCGACGGGGATTTCCGGCAACGAGCTAGGGGCTAAGGCGCTGCGCCAGGCGACACGCTTTGGAACGGAGATCTTAGTCTC
>JAOQAA010000708.1 GCA_025963815.1 Capsulimonas sp. | reverse complement strand
GTCTGCTATGGCTCACTTTGTCCCAAGACGCCCAGCATAAAGGAGATCGCATCCGGAGAATGAAACGCGATAGTGGCGCTCAACGATTGCTCCGCGACTTCCGAGGATCGGGCGAGCATTTGCTTTTCGTAAGCCGCGATTGCCGATTGCGTGTCGGGGTAATGCGTGTCCAGCAAGCACTGACTGAGTTCCAGCGCATCCAGCATCGCCATGTTTACGCCTTCCCCGGCGAAAGGGGGCATGAGATGCGCCGCGTCACCTAACAGTGTCAGATTGGGCGCCGCTTCCCAGGTCTGATCCAGAGGCATGCAATAGAGTGGGCGAGGCGTATACGAAGAGGCTGCATTTTCAAATAGCTCCCGCCAGATCTCATCCCAGTCGGCGTATTCCTGCTGGAACCAGGCGAACACCTGGGCTTGATCAGAAAAATCGATCCCGCTGTCCCGGGTCCAGCTTTCCTCATGCTGACCGCAGGTGTAAAACACCAAACTGCCATCGCCCTTCGAGCTGACAATCAAGCTTATCTTATCTTCCAACGCAAATATTTTGCCGCCGCGCAGCAGCTCATAGATCTTCGGGCTGGCGACCTCGGAATGATAGACCACGCCTTCCAGGGCTGTATATCCACTATAGAACGCCTTCAGGGGTGTGACATAAGGGCGAAGCTTTGAGTTGGCGCCGTCCGCCGCAATCACGATGTCGGCAAACGCGAAAATACCGTTTTTGAAATCTAATTTCCACGAGTCGTCTTGCGGCGACAGCGAAACAAAGTGGCTATCCCAAATCACCGTGTCGGGCAGCAGCGAATCCAGTAAAATCTGTTGGAGCGGACCGCGATCGATTTCCGGCCGGGATGTTTCCCTGTGCGAGCTCTCGTGATCGTCGAAGACAATCTCTGCTTTTTTGTTTACCACGCACAGCTTATCCGCGCCCGGACGGTAATTCGCACGGAACGCATCCATCAGTCCGGCGTGCTGAAGCGCATTGAGCCCGGACTCTTCGTGCAAATCCAGGGTGGCGCCCTGCGCCCTGGCGTGCTGATTGGCGTCCCTCTCATATACCGTGACGTCCAGTCCATTCATTTGCAGCAGGCGGGCCAGGGTCAGTCCGCCGGGTCCGCCGCCGACAATCGCGATCTTCTTGTTTTTTATTGTGTTCATGAGGTGCTCGGTTTCGTTGTATAATATAGCAGGCTATGTATTATTATATCATTTATATAGCCTGCTATGCAATTGGAGCGATCATGGACGTAACTATTTTTTCAACACCAGGCCATTTGATTAATCGGGCCGCGCGTCTGTCCTCCCGAGTCGGGGAGGTCCGCCTTCGGCCGCTGGGGGTTTCCGTGGGGCAGCTTCCGACGCTGGGAGCTTTGCGCGATGGGAAAACGATGACGCAAAAAGATCTGGCGGCGCTGGCTCATATCGAGCAGCCGACGATGGCTCAGACGCTGTCGCGCATGGAGCGAGACGGACTGATCCAGCGGCAGACCGATCCGGCCGACAAGCGCAGCAGCTTGGTTCGGCTTACGCCCGAGGCAATGGAAAAGATGGTCCAGGTCAGGGAAGTGCTGCTTCAGGGAAATGAGGAGGCGCTGGAGGGGTTCGAAGAAACAGAGAAAGAAATGCTCGTCGATCTGCTGCGACGAGTGATCGTCAACCTCGAAGCCATGGCTGCTCGCGATGGGGGGTAAGAAGATGTTCTCTCGCATCACCCGCTGTTTCTACCCAGTGTGCAGAAACAGCGGGTGGGGATAACCCGATCCGTTACTTCCCAAATATCACGGCGGCTACCGTGCACTCGTCTACGTTCGTCAGCGTGAACTTACCTTGCAGGTCGCCATTTACCAGGGATTCGACGATTTGAAGGCCGAGTGAGTCCGTTTTCTTGATATCGAAGCCAGGTGGCAACGGTTCACCATCGTTGGTGACGAGCAGTTCGACCTGCCGTGGATCTTCGTGCAAGCGGATGGAGATCGAGCCGTCGTCGAAGCCCGGGCCGAATCCGTGCTCGACGGCGTTCTGCACTAGTTCGTTGAGAATAAGGGCAATGGAGGTAGCCTGGGAGGACGGCAGGAGGATGTCCGGGCCGTCGACCGTCATGCGTATATGCTTGCCGGGGGCGATGATGCTTTGGCCGGTCGCCTGGACGATACTTTCGGCGATCTTTTTGACGCTGATGATGTCCAGATCCTCGCGCGCCAGCAGTTCATGCACAGAGGCGATGGCCAAAATTCGGTTAAGGCTCTCCGTAATGACTTGTTCGACGGTGCGCTCGCCGGCGTAGTGCATCTGGAGGCGCAGGAGCGATGCGACCTGCTGGAGGTTGTTTTTGACCCGGTGATGCATCTCCTGAATGATCGCCGATTTGACCATGAGCTTGGCGTGCTCGATGGCGATGGCGGCGTGGTTGCCGAGGGCCGTCAGCAGGGAGATCTCTTCCTCGGTGAAGTTATGCGGCTTTTCCGTGTAGCAGTTTAGAACGCCGATCTTCTTGTTCTTTACCATCAACGGCACGGCCGCCATGGAGGAAAGTCCTTCTTTGCGGGCGATTTCCGGCGAGGCGTACTCCTGCGAGTTTTTCAAATCGTGAACCGTAATGGTGCGGCCTTCCGACACGGCGCGGCCCGCGACGCTGTCGCCGACCTTGATGTTGGCCTTCTTGACGTAGTCTTTACTCTTGCTCTGGGTCGCCTTGATGACCAGCTCTTGCTTTTCTTCGTCCAGCAGCATCAGCGTGCAGATTTTGAACGACATGGTCTTGGCGGTCGCCGCGACGATCAGCTGCAGGATCTCCTCCAGATAGAGGTCGCTGGTGATGGTCTTGCTGACTTCGGAAAGGGCGGACAACTGAGACGTACGCTTTTCCAGCTTGCGGTACTGGCGCGAGTTCTCGACGGCGCCCGAAATCTGCGCGGCGATGGATTGCAGCAGGCGAACCTGGGTCTGCGTGTACTGATGCGTCTTGACCGTGCGGACATTGATGACGCCGAGAACATCATTACGGTACACCAACGGGACGCTCAAGATGCTCTGATATTTGTCTTCCTGAAGCTCCGGCACGAATTTGAAGCGGGCGTCGTGCTGTGCGTCGTGATCCAGAGCCACGGCTTCTTTGTTCTTCGCGACCCATCCGGTCAAGCCTTCGCCGACTTTCAGGCGCAGCTTGCCGACAATCTCATCGGGTTCGGACTCGGCGTCCACGGCGCGCAGCACCAGCGTGTCATGCGCTTCGTTGAACAGATAAACCTGCGACGAATCCGTGCCGGTGACCTGAACGGCGATCCCGGCGACCGCGCGCAGCATCTCTTCGAGATCGAAGAGGGATCCGGTGGTTTCGCCGATCTTACGCAGGGCTTCGCCTTCGGCGCTGCGCTCGTCGTGCGCCTTCTCCATCTCGCGGATATGCGCGTTCGCGGCGCGCAGCTCTTTGCCCATCTTTTCGAGGCTGCGGCGCAGAGACCGATTATTCGCTTCCTGAAGACTGAGGGATTCTGAGTGACGCTTTAGAAAAAGATTGCGCCGCCCAAAACCAATTTTGGGCGGCACGGAAGAGTTGCGGGAATTGTGATGTTTCATTTTCTCACATATATTACGGCGTGAAAGAGAGGGAAGAGACTCACACGTTGTGTGCGATGATGATCGCTTCGGCGATCTCACGCATGCTCTTGCGCGTGTTCATGCTCTGTACCTGGATGCGGCGGAACGCTTCCTGCTCCTTGAGACCGTACTGATCCATCAGGATGCCCTTGGCGCGGTCCACGGATTTGCGCGTGTCCAGCTTATTCTCAAGGTCAGTGACCTCGTTCTCAAGCTCCACGAACTCTTCGTAGCGGGAGATCGCGATCTCCATCGCCGGCAGCAGGTCCGCTTCCTTGAAGGGCTTGACCAGATAGGCGAAGACGCCCGCATCCTTGGCGCGGTCGACAAGGTCCTTCTGGGAGTACGCGGTCAGCAGCAGAACCGGGGCGACGCCCTCG
>JAOQAA010000680.1 GCA_025963815.1 Capsulimonas sp. | reverse complement strand
TGATCTTAGTCACGGGAGTCTTCGCATTGGTGGGATCGGTCGCCCTCTGGTCACTGATCTTTGGGCGCTCCCACCAGCTGATCGCTGGATACGTGGAAGAGACAAGGGATCCGATTCGCGCCAGCCGGTATGCGGTGAACGTGATGATGGTCACGGTCGCGGGCCTCATCGCCGTGGCGGTGGCGAATGAGATGATTATCACTCACCCGCAAGGGCCGAACACCATAGGCTTGAGTCTGCTGCTGTTCGGCGGCCCGATCATCTTTCTGGCCGCCCAAGGCTGGTACCTGTGGGCCATGCTCCACGTCTCCCCGCGCATGCAGCTGGCCGGAGGCGCCGTGCTCGCTCTGACGGGATGCGCAGCTTTGCTGACGCCGTCCTTCGTCGCTTTGATATTAGCAGGGATAGGGCTTGCGATTTTGGCCATCGCTGACTGTCGGCATTCCGCCAACAGTACCGTCCATGAGCCCGCTAACGAAAGTCACGAATGAAGGAACGCTGTGGGAAAGCAGACGATCACACATTGTGACAAAAATCAGTTACGCCATACGTACTATTTAAGGAGAACAAAACATGGAAATTAAGAGAAACGGGTCTCGGCCTTCTGGCAAGGGACCGCAGGAATGGTTCACTGGGACGGTGCGGATCGACCCGCTGTTCCAGGCGCCCGATCCGGCGCGCGCCGGCGGCGCGACCGTCACCTTTGAGCCGGGCGCACGGACGGCGTGGCACACCCATCCGCTGGGGCAGACTCTAATCGTGACGGCGGGATTGGGGTGGGCGCAGCGTGAGGGTGGCCCAACTGAGGAGATCCGGCCGGGGGATGTGGTCTGGTTCGCGCCGGGCGAGAAGCACTGGCACGGCGCCACGCCGACGACGGCCATGACGCATATCGCGATCGCGGAACAGGTCAACGGCAGTCCCGTCGATTGGCTGGAGCATGTCACCGATGAGCAGTATGGCGCATAAAGAAATCTTGTTCCGGCCGACACGCCAGGAGCTGTAAGCGCCTCTCCATGGAGAAAAGAATGCAGAAACGAACACTGGGAAAGAGTGGCCTGGAAGTTTCGGCCCTCGGGCTTGGCTGCATGGGAATGAGCTGGTCCTACGGCCCGCCCAAAGACAAGCAGGAAATGATCGCGCTCCTCCGCGCCGCAGTGGAGCGAGGCGTCACGTTCTTTGATACCGCCGAAGTCTATGGGCCGCTCGTGAATGAAGAGCTTGTGGGCGAAGCCCTCGCTCCGTTCCGCGGGCAGGTGGTGATCGCAACCAAGTTTGGATGGGCGCCAAGTCCTGGTGACAGCACCCGATGGAGTGCGTTGAATAGCCGCCCGGAGCATATCGAAGAGGTTGTCGAGGGATCGCTGAGGCGGCTCGGGGTCGAGGCGATCGACCTTTATTATCAGCACCGAGTCGATCCAAATGTGCCGATTGAGGATGTGGCGGGCGCGGTGAAGGAGTTGATCGAGGCCGGCAAAGTTAAGCACTTTGGGCTTTCTGAAGCAGGAGCGCATACCATCCGCCGCGCGCACGCCGTGACGCCGGTGACGGCGCTTCAGAGCGAGTACTCGCTCTGGTACAGGGAGCCAGAAGAGACGGTGCTGCCTACTCTGGAGGAACTCGGCATCGGATTTGTCCCCTTTAGTCCGCTCGGCAAGGGCTTCCTCACAGGCAAGATCGACGAGAACACGACGTTCGACAGCACGGATTTTCGCAATACTGTTCCCCGCCTGAGCGAAGAGAACCGCAAGGTGAACCAGGCGGTGGTCGATCTGCTCGGCGGCATTGCGCAGCGAAAGAATGCGACGCCCGCGCAGATCGCGCTGGCCTGGCTGCTCGCCCAGAAGCCATGGATCACGCCCATCCCAGGCACGACGAAGCTTGCCCGGCTGGAGGAGAACATCGGAGCGGTTTACGTCGAACTTACGCCGGACGATCTGCGCGATATTGACAGCGCCGCCGCCCAGATTACGGTGCAAGGCGCGCGGTACCCCGAAAGCATGGAGAAAATGACCGGCCGCTAAACGACTTTGGCGCCGCTGAGGATCTCACCAAAGCGCAGGCGGAGCTCGTCGCTTCCAGGTACTATGCAGGCATGATGTCGTCTTCGTTCTCCTATGTCGTCGGGTTCGACGATTTTCCGTTCGCGCACTCCACGCGCGGCGATGTGCCGATCGTTGGGGCGGTCTATTCGGGATCGCGGCTGGAGGGCGTGCTTGGCGGACGTGTGCGCCGCGACGGCGTCAACTCCACGGACCGCATCGCCGAACTGGTCAAGGGCTCGAAGTATGGAAGCTCGATCCAGATGGTCTTTTTGCAGGGGATCGCTCTGGGCGGGTTCAATGTGGTGGACATTCATGGGTTGCACGACCGGCTTGGCGTTCCGGTGCTGGTCGTGGCGCGGCGTCTGCCGCGCATGGATGCGGTGAAGGCGTTATTGACGCGCGTTGCCGGCGGCGAGCGCAAATGGAAGCTGATCGAGAAGGCGGGCGCGATGGAGCCGGTGGCGGGTGTTTGGGTTCAGCGTTCGGGTATTTCTCTGGAGGCGGCGGGGGTGGTGATTGGTCGGTTCGCGATCCATGGCGTCATTCCGGAGCCGCTGCGCACGGCGCATTTGATCGCGGGCGGCGTGGCGACCGGGGAAAGCCGGGGCCGAACGTGAGTGGGGCTGTTTAAGCGGGCGGCTGCTCGGCGGCGTAAAGACAGGTGGAGATCATGCGATTGCGTGGATTGAGGAACTGGCCAGCGTAGAGCATTCCGATCTTCTCGGCGACGCGCCGGGATGCGCCGTGGCTTGCCGGCATGTTCGCGCTCACGCGTCCGAGGTGGAGATCGCGAAGGCCGAAATCCAGATGCGCGGCCGCCGCTTCGGAGGCGTAGCCGCGATTCCAAAAGGCGTGATGGACGATGTAGCCGAGATCATTTTCCAGGACGCCGTTGACTTCTATTCGCGCGATGCCGCAGTGGCCCACAAGAACGCCGGTCTGCTTTTGAACGATCGCCATTCGCCCGCAGCCGTCATTGGAGTATTGTGAGATATTATTTTTAATCCAGTCCCGCGTCGCTTCCTCGGAAAATGGAGCAGGCCAAAACTGCATCGTTTTGGCGTCGGAGAGAACGTGATGAATCTCATCGAAATCGGCGGTTTTGAACGGCCGGAGCAATAAGCGGTCCGTTTCCTGGGGCAGCATTCAACCGTCCTTCTAAAATGACAAGAGTATCAAGCCGATCGTTAAGCATTGCGTTCACGACCGTCTCTGCCGCAGCTATAGTACCTTTTTCTGTCCCTGTCTTGCTAATGAGGTTTAC
>JAOQAA010000661.1 GCA_025963815.1 Capsulimonas sp. | reverse complement strand
GCGCGTCTGATCGTCCTGTCCAACGATGCCGAAGGAGCCGACGCGCAATCGGCCGCCGAGATGCTGGGCAGCGCGCATGTGCTGACTTATTCCGGCATGGTGGGATCGTCCGGCCCCTCCTGGCTTGGCCTCTGGTACTTCGGGAAGTCGCACTGGCTCTTAAACGGGCTGCCCTCCAATTGCGTCTTAGGCTGGCCCTATCAAATCACCAACGGCAACGGCATGAAGATCACTGCACCCGGAATGGACGCCGTGATTGGCTATGGAATGCATCATAGCCCCGATATCGGTCTGGGCGCCGCCGTGGTTCCCTGCGGCAAGGGCCAAGTTGTTCTCTTCTGTCTGCCCGGCTTGGCGCAGGCGTTTGCGTCGGATAACGCCGACGGTATCGATCCCATCGCCGCTCGCCGCCTCGTCTACAACGCCCTCGCCGGCTCCGGCTCCGCCAAAATCACTGAGGAGAAAGCGATGACATTCGAAAACGAAACGAAACTGTCGGACTTCCACGGCTACCAATGCCATGAGTTCACCCTGGACGGGCGCGAGGCGCGCGTTGTCGAGCCCAAGCATGAACTGCCGGGCCGCCCCTGGATCTGGCGGACGATGTTCTGGGACGCATTCCCGAACGCCGATATCGCGATGCTGGAGCGCGGCTTCCATGTCGCATATATCGACACCGGCGATACGTATGCCAACGCCAAGGCGCTCACACAGTTCGACGCTCTCTACAACTTGCTCACCAACCAGTATGGCTTCGCCAAGCGCCCGGCGCTGGAGGGCCTGAGCCGGGGCGGCTTCTGCGCCTACCGCTGGGCATACTTCAATCCCGACAAAGTTGGCTGCATCTACGGCGACGCTCCGCTTTGCGATATCAACGCCGCCCGAGGCGCCAATGACTTCTGGAAGAGTATTCTGGGCGCCTATCAAGCGACGGATGACGAGATGAAGACGCTGAAGGGCAATCCCATCGACAGTCTGGCGACCCTCGCCGCCGCGCACATCCCCATCCTCCATGTTTGCGGCGATCAAGACGAAGCGGCGATCCTCGCCAAAAACAACAATATCATTCAGGAGCGCTACCCAGCGCTGGGCGGTCAGTTCACACTGATCCTGAAAGAAGGCTGTATGCACCATCCACACGGCCTGACCGATCCCACGCTCGTCGCGGACTTCATCGTCTCTCGCTGCGCCGGCGGCCAAGCCGCCGCCGACGCCCTGCCGCGCGCGCCGAAGGCGGGCGAGGTGATTTCGCTTCCGAAGGGAAAATGGTGAGGCTGCCGTTAACGTTTCTCAAGGATATCTCATGAACACAAAATATCTGGCAATGACGATTGTTTCTCTTCTTACGCTGGCGCCCCTCGCGTCCACCGCCGATCCGACAACGCAGTCGTTCAATTCGAAAACCGGCGTGATGGATGTCGATTACGCGCATTATCTCTCCAAACATGACATCGTCTTCAATAAGCCGATCACAAACCCGCTCTACGGCGCCACGGTCGGCAACGGGCGTGTGGGCGCGATGGTCTGGAATACCAATGGCCTGACGATGCAGGTGACGGGTGTGGACGCCTCGGAAGAAACGGCGTTCTCCGCCGGGCTGATCAACCTTTCCACTACGCCGGGCATGGATGCGGGCGGCGGGAAGTTCCAGCAGCGACTGTCGCTTTACGACGGCGCTCTCGTCACGACGTATAGAGCGGATCGCAAGGTCACTATCATGGGGGCGCCAAACTCTGAGGTGATGGGAATCCATGTGGACGATAAGCGCGCGGGCGTCACGAGTATCAATCTGGATCTGAGCCTTTGGGACGTGGCGAAGCTGGGCGGCGGCGACGTTCCCAATATCGACACTTGGCGCACCGTGACCACCTACGCCGACGCCTCGGGCATCGGTCTCAGCCGGGGGCAATCCGATACGAATAATTTCGGCTACACGCTCGCGGCGACCGTCGAAGGCGCGAAGTTTACGACGCAGACGATCGGTCCGAACAAAGTCCGACTGGTCATCACGCCGTCATCGAGCTATACGATCTGGATCGCCTGCGCCAGCCGTCTTAATGCTCCTGAACACAGCTCCGTTCCACAGGCGAAGCGCTTGCTCGGCGCTGTCAAAACCAAGGGTTACGCGGCCACGATGGCGAGCTATGAAAATTGGTGGCATGCGTTCTGGGCGAAGTCGTTTGTTCAATATTCTGGGATGTCCGGCGACGCCGATTACCTGGAGAATGCGTATTATCTCTACACGTATCTCATCGCCGCCGGCGGTTACGCCAATTACCCGTTCCATTTTATCAACGGCGCCTACAGCGCTGTTGAGGATCAGCACAGCAATAAATGGAGCGTCGCCTATTGGTTCTGGAACCAGCGCGATGTCTACAATGGGTTCCTGGCCGCGAATCGTCCCGAAGTGCTGGATGGCTACAACAATCTCTACAGCCGCAACTTCGATGCGCTGAAGGCGTACACCCAAACCAAGTATGGCATTGACGGGATCTGGGTACCGGAGACGATGGGGTGGGACGGCAATGCGCGCCACACCGATGACAGCGACTTCACCAAGAACATCTACTCCACCGGCACGGAAGCGGCGGAGAATATGTACGACCGGTATCGATACACGAATGACGCCGCGTATCTGCGGGACAAAGCCTATCCGTTCATGCGGGAAGTTGCGAAGTTCTACACAAGCAAGTTCACCAAAAACGCTGATACCGGCAAGTACGAGATGCTGATGTCGAATGCGCATGAGACGTATTGGCGCGTCAAAGACGCGATCACGGATCTTGCTGCCGTGCGCAGCCTCTTCCCGATCACCATCGCGGCGAGTGAGAAGCTGGGCGTGGACACCGATCTGCGCGCCCGCTGGTCGGATGTCCTGGCGAACCTCGCGCCATACCCCGTCGCGGAGGACGGACAGAGCTACCTGCCGCACGACCCGCCGGCGATCAAGATGACCAACGGTGAAAACATCACCAGCGAACTGCTCTGGCCTTACAGCGTGACGGGAATTGGCGCGCCCGATTTCTCGAAGGCGCTGATTAACTTCAATACTCGCCCCAACGCCTACAGCAATGTCTGGTCGCCCGATGCGATCCAAGCGGCGCGCCTTGGCCTCGGCGATGCGGCGTATCAGGGGATGAAGGTCATGCTGGAGATGTACCAGACCTATCCCAATGGCCGCACGGACAACACCAACGGCGAGTTCGAATATATGGGCGTGCATATCCTGGCGATGAACGAATCGCTGCTGCAAAGCTACAACGACAAGATCCGAGTGTTTCCCGCGTCGCCGAACGACAAGTCCTTCATCGGGAGCTTCACACTGCTCGCCAAAGGCGGGTTTCTCGTCAGTTCGGAGCGCACGGCGGGCGACGTCAAATACATCGGGATCAAGAGCCTGTACGGAAATCTCGCGACGGTCGTGAACCCCTGGGGCTCGCAGCCGGTCATTGTTCGCAAAGCATCTGGAGACATCGTTCTGAAATCGTCTGAGCCTGAGATTCACTTCAACACGGCGACGAATGCAGTCTATGTTATCGAACGGGTGGGGAGGCTGCTCGGCGAATACAAACATCTGCGGCTGGCGGGAACTGCGAACAACGACGCCAAGGGATTGGACACGAACGCTTCCACGCTGGGGTCCTACGCCGGCGCACGCCCGGATACGGGTAAGTACGAAGGCGAGGAGGCCGATCTGACGGCGTGCTTCGCGTCCTCGGATCACGGGGCGTCGCATGGCCGCGAAGTGACGAACATGGCGCTCGGCTCCGCCGTCACCTTCCATCATGTGCGCGCGGGCGGACAGCTCGCCATCCAATACTGCACGCAGAATGACCCCGGCAAGCTCACGCTCTCTATCAACGGAGTGCGCAGTCAAGAACTCACATTCCCCTCCACACACAGCTGGACGGAGACGTATGAGACTCTGACGGTCAAAGTCTCGATCCCGCAGGGCGCCGACATCAAGCTGCAATATGACGACGGCGGCTCCGGTGTGAATATCGATTACATTCAAGTAGAAAACCTCTAAACCTCCACTAACCGCGCTATTACCATAAGGTAATAGTGCGGTTTTTCTATTAGTCCTATGAATATCAGGAAAATATCCTAATGAAACAAGCGGTTTCTTGATCTATACCCGAGGAAAATAATATATTGACAAGATAATAACACTATAGTATAATTGGTCATGTCGCCACTATTGCTGTATCACATCAGCACTAATGCACCGTGGAAATCTACGATATGAGGAATCCTATGAATACTTTCTCGAAATTCAGTCTCACGAAGGCAATCAGCAACACAAAGTCCCGCTCGGGTTTTACACTCATTGAACTTCTTGTAGTTATCGCAATAATTGCGATTCTGGCTGCGATCCTCTTCCCTGTCTTCGCCAAGGCGCGCGAGAAGGCGCGGGCGATCAGCTGCCTTTCCAACGAAAAGCAAATTGCTTTGGGGTTTCTCATGTACTCTCAGGACTATGATGAGTACTTCCCCGCATCGACCTATTTCTCGGGCATTACCTTGAATAGCGGCGTCTGGACGAACACCATGCTGCTTACGCTCCCTTATATCAAGTCCAAAAACGTTTGGGCCTGCCCGAGCAACCCGTTCAACAAGTACTCGATGAACTATGCAACGACGAATGACGCCTTCACCTCCTATGCGCTCAACATGCAGCTGTTCGACAAAACCTACTACGGCGCTCCTCACAACAGCGGCTTTATTGACAAGCCCGCCAACAAGATCATGATCGGCGAATCCATCGCCTACGCCAACGGCAGCGCCCCGCCGCCTGCAGGCAACGGCGCCGGCTATACGTCGCTCGGCTGGTCCTATTGGGATGGGCACGATGCGAGTAGTTTCGCGAAAGAGGGGTTCTGCCACAACACGGGCACAATGAACGTCGTGTATTGTGATGGGCATGCGAAGGCCGTTCGCCCAGAGCAAACGGCGGGCGCCAACGGGCAGGTCAACGCCTGGGGAGTCTTCACGGACAACAACGGCGGTTCGTGTAATGGCATGTGGTTGTCAGGCGGCTTAAACTGCGACAACTACTCGCCCGGCGCCACGCAGGATCTTGCAGACCTGCACAAAAAATGGGCTCCG
>JAOQAA010000638.1 GCA_025963815.1 Capsulimonas sp. | reverse complement strand
GATTACTCCATGTCCGTCGCGAATGGCGCGGCCGTGAAGACGGACAAGGGAGCAAACATCATCGCCGGCAAACAAGGCGCCCTGCGTTTACTCATGGCGCAGAAATAGCGCGAAAGGCGATCAGAATGCGAAGCCAATTTATGTGCGCCCTTGGGCTGTGCGCGCTGCTAAGCAGCGCCATGGATGGCCGCGCGGCGACTTCGGTCGCCGCGACGGACTCCCACATCGCCTATAGCCCCTACAACTGGTACAAGAACGGCGCGTCTTACGCCCAGTCGCCCAACCCCGGCGCATATCTCAAAATGGGCTTCACGGGAACGAGCATCGCCGTGAACTTCGACGTGTCACCTGAGACTAATGCGTCCGTACCCGCCGCGCAGTATCCCATCATCCGTTACTCCGTGGACGGTAGGGCGCCGGTGACGGTCCAGCTCGCGCCCACGACCAAGAGCATCTCGTGCGCTTCTGGGCTGACGGGTGGGAGTCATACACTTCTCATACAGCTAGTGGCGGGGTACGTGTTTCTGGATTTCTGGACTCCGGTCAACGTCGTGCGGATAACGGGTTTCACCCTCGACGACGGCGCGTCTGCGAGCACGCCCTCGGGCGCCGCCGCCATTCAAAAGAAAACCGCCCTCTTTTTCGGCGATTCCATCACCAACGGCGACAACACCGTCGCAAACTTCAAAGATGGAATTACCAACGCCACGGAGACGCAGGACGCGACGGTCGGATATGTCCAGCCTATCGCGGCGGCGCTGGGCGCCGAGTATGGCGTGGTCGCTTATGGCGGAGCTTCCTGGGACAGCGGCGCGGCGGACGGCGGCCACACGCCTGGTCTCATGACATTCTGGCAGTCCTACGACTCCGCGCACTCCCGACTTGCCGCTGGCAAACTCACTCCCATTCCAGACGATATCTTCATCAACATGGGGGAGAACCGGGGACCAGGAGGCGGCGACGTGTCCAATCTGCTCACCTCGCTGCGGGCCGCATCTTCTCCCGACACAAACATCTGGATCATTGTCCCCTTCAGTGGACGCGCCCGGAAGGAGCTTACAGACGGCTTCCACTCTTACCAAAGCGCCAAGCCCAAAGACAAGCACACCTATTTACTCGATATCGGCGACAATCCTTACCTCACCGATGCAGGCGCCACTATGCTCGCCGTGGATGGCCAGCACCCGCTTGCCGTGCTTGACGCCCTGCTGGGCGCGCAGTTAGTTCAGGCTCGCGCGTTGATGCTCAATAAATCCACCGAAGCCAAGCAAGGGCGCCGATAAACCGATCGCGCCAGTGTCTTTTCGTATTAAAATAGTTATTCGTGTAAATGTTCGCGTCTTTTATATATGACAATTAAAGTAGATTGCTTGTGTCAAAAAGTGCTATAAAAGTGCCACTTTGTGCATTGCTTGGTCCATAAGCCCATGATATACTTGCTCTACAGAAACGCAAATATTCCATTCGTACACTTCTGCCATGATACACAAATTATTTTCAACTACTCCGGAGGTTGATTCATGAAAACACAAAATTATCGGTCCAATCAGAACGGTTTTACGCTCATTGAGCTGCTCGTCGTCATCGCTATCATCGCTATCCTTGCGGCCATCCTTTTTCCTGTCTTCGCAAAGGCGCGCGAGAAGGCGCGCCAGATTTCCTGCGCGTCCAACCTGCGGCAAATCGGTCTTGGTTTTATGCAATACACCCAGGATAATGACGAAAATTATCCGACCGGATCGGCGGGGTTCCTAGGACAGGGTTGGGCGGGCACGGTTTATCCGTATGTCAAGAGTACCGGTGTCTTCAAGTGTCCCGATGATAGTACGGGACCCCAAACCAATGGGGCTATCGTTTCGTATCCCGTCTCCTACGGCGGCAACCTGAACTTTCTGCGCACGGATGGCGGCAACGCTAACGACCCGCACACCGGGCAGGCGCTCGCGAGTCTGAACTCACCCGCCAAGACGGTTCTGCTTTGTGAAATTACGGGAATCTTCGGTCCGATTTTGAACACAAAAGAACAGGGCGGGGTTGCTAACGTTGTTTCGGCCGTCACCAACGGCCCTACCGATGGACAAATTTACGCATTCTCTGACGACCCCGTAAAACCGGGTGGCCATATGCAGACCGGATGCCTCGGCGGTTACGATTGTACAGCGTCTGTGCAAAGACCCAACGGGCTGGGCTTTAACGCTAAGACCGGACTGCACACCGACGGCTCAAACTACTTACTGGCGGACGGGCATGTCAAGTGGTACAAAGGATCATCGGTTTCCGGTGGTTCCGTGGCTACCGCCGAAGACTGCAACCAGGCCGGTTCACCGGCGCTGCCCGACTGCCCCGCGAACGGCGGCATGTCCGCCGGAACCGGCAGCAGCCAATTCGCGATCACCTTTAGCACCAAGTAATGTCTGAATGACCAGACGTGAAATTCCTGCCCATTCTTTGACTGAGCAGGAATTTCTCTTTTGCATCACGAATATCTCTGAAACAAATCGCCTGACGGAAGCTCTATGCTTCTGTCAGGCTGTGTTTATTTCCGGGATCGACAATTACCCATGCCCTCTACCCAAAAGAACGGCGCGCGCGGCGCGCTGAGTTTATCCGACGCCAGCTCGCTTTCTCCGGGTCCACGCCAGCGGATGGCGATGGGGACGGTCGTGCGCGGCAGTCTTCAGGCGGGAATTCAGATCAAACTGACCGGGGATCGTTCGGTCGAGGATATTCGGGCGGGCAAGTTCGTCGTCATTGACGGAGCGCAGCACGAGTTTTTCGCGATGATCACCGATGTCTCGCTTGACTGCACGTCGCCGCAGGTGCTCGCGAACCCGCCGTCTCCCGACGACGCCTTTTTGCGCCAGGTGCTGAGCGGCACATCCACCTTCGGGACCCTCACGCTGAAGCCGCTGCTGATGCGCCCGCGCGGCGCTATCGAATTCGATCCCGTCAAGACCGTGCCGACGCATTTCAGCGGGGTGGGAGAGGCGACGGAAGAGGACATCGCCGATATCTTCGGCGCGGAGACGCAGGGCGGCGATTACTTCCATATCGGCTCGCCGCTGGATATGGCCGACATTCAGGTCTGTCTGGATTTGAATAAGTTTGTCGAGAGATCGAACGGAATCTTTGGCAAATCGGGTACCGGCAAGACCTTTTTGACCCGTATCTGTCTGTGCGGCATTATCAAGCATAAGAAGGCTGTGAACTTAGTCTTCGACATGCATGGCGAGTACGGCTGGAAGGGAACGACCGAAGATCCCACGAAAGAGGGGGTCGACGGTCTCAAAAAATACTTCCCGGACAAAGTGCGTGTGTTCACCCTGGACCGCGCCGCTGCGCTTCGGCGTAAGGTGCCGATTGAGAACGACGTCCATATCCCCTATAGTCAAATCAGCGTCGACGATATTCTCCTGCTGGCTAATGAGCTGAACCTCAATCAGAGCGCCGCTGAGACGACGTATCTGCTCGAACAGCACTATCCCAAGCGCTGGCTGACTGAGCTGCTCAAAATGGACGGCGAGGCGATCAAAGCGTTCAGCGAGATTAGCGGCGCCAACGCGCTGTCTCTCGGCGCGCTCAAGCGCAAGCTGGGGCGCATGGTGGAGGAGTGCAAGGGGTTCCTGCGTGAAGACCTGCCGGGCGAGGAAGACGACGCCGTGCGGCAGATCATGGGCTGTCTGCTCAAAGGGACGCATGTCGTTCTGGAGTTCGGCCAGTACCGCAAGCCGCTGCAATATATGCTGGTCGCGAATATTCTGACGCGCCAGATCCACAAGAACTATATCGAGCTGACGGAAGCGGCGATGGGGGATAAAGGCAAGAAGCCGATGCCGGTCGTGATTACGATCGAAGAGGCGCACAAGTTTCTCAGCCCCGCCCTTGCGCAGCAGACGACGTTCGGCATCATTGCTCGGGAGCTGCGCAAATACAATGTCACGCTGCTTGTCGTGGACCAGCGCCCTTCGGGGATCGACGATGAAGTGCTCTCACAGCTCGGCACGCGCATCACGGCCTTGCTGAACGACGAGCGCGACATCGACGCCGTTTTGACGGGCGTTTCCGGTGCGCAGGCGCTGCGCGGCGTCTTGGCGTCGCTGGACAGCAAGCAGCAGGCGCTTCTCTTGGGCCATGCGGTGCCGATGCCGGTCGTGGTCCAATCGCGCACTTACGACGATTCCGAGTTCAAACGAAGCATGGGCGAGTTCAATACGACCGCCGTGGTGGAAATGGATATTAATGACTGGAAGTAAGACCCGCTCCGCCCTTGTCGCCTTCTCGCTGGCGATGCTGCCCGCCGGACAGGCGCTCGCGGAAGACCCGCCGGCGGTGACGCAGCCGGGGACATCCCTGCCGCCTTCACCCGCGAACCCGATCGGATCCGGGCCGAAAGCTATTTCTCCCGAGCCCAACGCCACGTCGGACACGCCTCTGCCGGTGCTGTCCCTGGACTTCGAGCATATCAGCGGGTCGCTGGACGGAGGAGTGCTTGAAGGGACGCCCGATAAGCCCGTGCGGCTGAATTACGGCGGCGAGTTTTTCGTCCAAGCCGGCCGGATCGAGGGTGATCTCTCTCATCATAACTACAGCGCCACTGGGAGCGTGAAGGCTTATGATAAGATTGCGATCATCGCGGCGGATAAGCTGATCTTCGATGGTCCCGCCAAGAAGAGCGTCGGCGAAAACATCTTGTTGTACCAGCGTCCCTACCGGGTCCAGGCCAGCCGGATTGAGGCGACGCCCTTGCGGATCGTCGCGACGGACGGGCATCTGACAACCGCGCCGCCGGGAGTGTCTCCCGATTTCGAGATGCGTACATCCAAGATCACTCTGACCCCGGATGCGCACATTCCCGGCGTCACTCGGGGAAGCGCCGAAAACGCTTCGTTTTATCTCTTTCACAACCGAATTCTCACGCTGCCCCGTGTGAGGTTCCGGTCCGGCGGACAGTCCGGCGACGCCGGTCCGGAATCCAAGCTCACCCCATCCTTCGGTCTCTCCGGTCGGTATGGGGTGTTCTCTGAAGTTCGGTATCAGGGGGTGGGGCGATATCCGATTGAAGGCTATGCGTTGCTGCCGACCAAGCAGTCGCCTCAGGTGCGTGTGACGACGCATCAAACGCTGATCGCCGGTCATGTGCAGCCGGCTCCTCCTCGGCCGCCCCGACGCGACCCACTGGCGGCTCTGCATCAATTTGAGCAGAACGCCAGCCCTCCGCTGCCGTATGGCGATCCGCTGCTGTTCCACGACTTCCTGCCCGAAGGCGCCTCGATCCACCCCTTCGATTCTCCCTGGGGGGGCGGGCTGTTCCTATCGGAGGAACTGGCCGCGCATCTTTCGGCGAGCGGTCGACGCCGCGACGATTTGTATGTCTCCCGGCTTCCTGAGCTTCGCCTCGACGGCTCCATTCCGCTGGTTCCGGTCCGCTCCGCGCCGCCTCCGGGCGACCCTGTCGCCTTCCGCCAATTCCTGCGCCGGCCAGTCTTCTATGCGAGCGCTGGACTTACTACCGGTGAGTATCACGAGCAGCCGACGGATATTCACGGACGTCGTGATCGCGTTCAAGTCGGTCTCTACACGCGTCCCTGGATGCTGGGGAAAGATACGCTGTTCCTTCCGTCGATCCAGAACACCTACAACCATTACGACAAGAGCAAGTCGCTTTACCAGTACACACAGACGAATCTCGCCATCGTCCACTACTTCACCGACCGCACGGCTCTGAGTTTCGAGTATCGAACGAGCAAAGTCACTGGTGACTCGCCCTTCAACTTTGACGCGCTGGACACGTCGCGGGAATTGATCACCCGTGCGCAGCTCGGCAACCACAACTTCGCCGTCTCCGGGCTGGTGCGCTACGACCTTGAACGCAACGATGTTCTCGATTACCGCGTGACCGTCGCGCCGACCCTGCACGGGTTCATCCCGACATTCACGTACAACTTTCGCGACCGCAGCTTAAACGTGAACTTCGAGGTGGAAGGGATTACGTTCTAATCCCTATTCCCTAGCCGGCGATTTTAATCGCCGGCTAGGGAATAGAGGTCCCTCTACATCGCGTATCCATACAGTGAGCGCACGGTCAGTCGCTCGGCTAAGCTTTCCACACTGTCGATCGTGTCCGTTTCTTCCACATGCACGACTTTACTGTCGCCTGCTCGAAGATGGAAGAAGTTATCGGACAGTGTGGGAAGGCTATCCTCCGTATCCGCCAGATCGATCTGAAGCCAGATGTTTGCGGCGAAGCGCCGCGCCGTCAGCGCGATCAAGAACCCCGACTCCTCATGCTCCAGAAGCTCGATTCCAAGCTCCGGATCATCCAGTTCCAACTCTTTCGGCTCGGCGAGGAATAATAAGTTCTCTGCCGCATTTGCGTGGACAGTCGGCGTAAATCTTGCGTGGACGAAAGTCTCCGTTTCGCGTCCCACGCCCGCGTTCAGTGGGAAAATTGCGGCCAGAGCGGCGGAGTTTTCTTCGATCGAAATCGGCCAGGATTGATGCTCGAGCGTTTCGCCCTCGAATGTTTGCAGCGTGATTTCCAAAGTCCCTTGGTCGGCGCTGAGCGTGTCGTTGACGAGATGAACCTCGACGGCATTCTCCGTACGGACGATCGACACAAGCACGGGCGCGTAGAAGCGGGCGCTGGCGTAGTGGGCGGCGCGGGGCTCCAGTTCGGAGTCGATCACGGCCCAGGAGTGGGTGGGCCAGCAGTCGTTGATCTGCCAGAAGAGCGTGCCCCAGCATCGGCCTTTCAAGCGGCGATAGTGCTCGACGCCGAACTTCAGCGCGTCCGCCTGATTGAGCTGGGTGTAGTAGACAAGATCGTCCAGCGATTTCATCTCTGGGTAATGCAGCTTCACCAGATCGAGATAGGCGTCGTAGCCCTTGCGTGTTTTATCGTGCCAGCGCATCGCGAGCGATTCGGGCGTGAGATCGCTGTCCGTCAGGCAGTTGTTCCAGGCGCGCAGGCCGGCGGCGGCGGCGAAGCCGAACTCGGAGGCGAATCGGGCGTTGTCATCCGCGTAGTTGGTCCAGTCGCCGACGCCGTGCCAGACATCCCAGTTATGCTTATCGCCGAAGTCGCTGCTGTTGGGATTGTCGCCGCCGTAGGGCGACGACGGCCAGTAAGGCGTCTGCGGATCTTCCGCCTCAACGACGGCGGGCAGCACGTCATGATACAGATGCTCGCCGAGCAGGCGAGAGGGACGCACGGCGGCCCACTTGCCGATGTGCATCATATGGTTCTCGTTGTTGCCGCACCAGAGCGCCAGCGATGGGTGGTTGCGGATACGCCGGATCGCCGCGACGGCCTCCGTGCGCGCCGCCTCGGCATACTCATCTAGGTCGGGATAGTAGGCGCAGGCGTACCCAAAGTCCTGCCACACGAGCAACCCATGCCGGTCGCACAGCTCGTAGAAGTGCTCGGTCTCATAGAGTCCGCCGCCCCAAACGCGCAGCATGTTGTAGCCTGCGTCGCACGCCATGCCGACAAGGTTGAATACGCGGGCGTCGCCGCCGTCGTCCTCGCCGTCCAGATAGCCCGGCTCGTTTACCAAACGTGCAGGGAACGAATCGGCGGGAATCCAGTTGGCGCCCTTGATAAAGATATCCTCGCCATTGACGCGAAATTGGAAGCTTTCGCCCTTGCCATCTGCGTCGGCTTCCTGGATCAGCTCAATCGTGCGCAGACCGATATTCCCCGTCTTAATGTCGATCTCTTCGTCGGCATGCAGCGCGATCTCCAGGGCATACAATGCCGGATGGATCGATTCCCCCTCAGGATTGTGCCGGTTCGGCCACCACAACTCCGGCTCGTCGATCACGACCTGCGCCGTGACTTCGATACGCCCCACGCCAGCGGGAACGTCCACGCTCACCGTGTCTGGCAGTGGCGCGTCGAACTCTTCCTCATCGTTGCCGGCGCGCGGCAGATCGATCGTCACCGTCAGCGGCGTCTCGCTCGCGTCCGGCGCTCGGTCTACAAAGATCGTAAAGTCGACAATCGCCTGATCTTCCGTAAATGTGACGTCATACTTCCAGTCCAGCAGCCGTGCGACGGGGATGCTCACCAGTCCCATCGGCCGCCAGAGGCCGCAGGAGACCAAGGTTGGTCCCCAATCCCATCCATACATGTACTGCGCCTTGCGCACGAACGAGCGCGGTCCCCAGAGCTGCCAATCCCGCTTGGTCTTCTCATCACCATATTTCGCCGTCCAAACCGCCTGCCGCTCACGTCCCACGCGCATCGCCGACGCAAACGTCACCCGCAGCGTATTCTCACCCATTTGCAGAACATGGCCCACTTCGAACTCATGCGGAATAAACATATTGTCGGCATGCCCAACGACTGTCTCGTTCAGCACGATCTCCGCAATCGTGTCCAGCCCCTCAAAGCGCAGCAGCGTATGCGCTGCAATTGGCTCCGTGACGAAAAACGTCGTCTCGTAAACCCAATCCGTCTCATCCACCCACTGCGCCCCGCGCTCGGCGAAGTTCTTGAACGGATCGGCGATGACCCCGGCGGCCATCAAATCCAGATGGATATGCCCTGGGATCAGCGCCGGCAGCCACGGCAGTGCGGTCGTCGGCGGATCACCATCGCCGCGCACATCGCGCACTCGCCAGCCGTCGTGGAGGACCTGGATCGTCGTCTGCTGCGAAGAAGGCGTACTCATAAGTTTTACTATCCTGTGAAAAATGGGTTTGGGAGGTCACGCAGACAAAAGGCGGAGAGTGAAACTCTCCGCCTGCCGTCTTACCGCGTCTAACAAAAAACGCCGGAACACATGGTCGGGATGACAGGATTCGAACCTGCGACCCCCGGGCCCCCAGCTCGGTGCGCTAACCAAACTGCGCTACATCCCGATAAAGTGTTGGGATGATTATAGCCCAAGGAAATCGGGAAAGTCAACCCCATGTGAGGGAGCGTTGGGAAATTGAGTGCATTTTTAGCTTTTCTCAATAACAAAAACTGTTATTCTCTGTGGTATATTGACAAAGAAGGATAAGCATATGAACATCTCTCTTACCCCAGAGTTAGACAACTACGTCCATGAAAAAGTGCAGACGGGAATGTACCATTCCGCAAGCGAAGTCATTCGTGAAGGCTTGCGATTACTTAAAGAGCAGGATAAATTGCGGCAGGCTCGTTTGGAGCAGCTTCGCAGTGATGTGAACCTGGGCGTCGAACAGATCGCGCGTGGAGAATACACCGAACACAACACTGGTGATCTCTCGCAAGTGAGAGACGGCATCAAAGCTACAAGCCGGAATTTGCGTGCGGATCGCACATACAAGTGAATAACCACAATGGTACAAGGTTTGATTATTTTTTCGGGATCGGATCGAATATAACTGTCAATGCGACAAACTCTTGCTCATGGATTAGAGGTGAGCCGTTAGCAGACATCGCTCTCAAATACTCTTGCATATCTGGATTGTTAATTGCATACTCGTTATATTCGGCAAGCGGCTGTCTGAACGGAATCGTACGCAGACGGAGATACGACTTAGGGGTCTTTGCATCGATACTGTAACTCCAAGTTTTGCCAGATTGAAAATATTTTGGTTTTGAAATGACCTGAATATCGCTCTTGTTTGCTTCGACGTCTTTTGGAAAGTCTTTTAGCCACTGGATCAAGCGGTTTTTTCGGGAAATCGGATAAAATAGTGTGAAGTAAAACCTCTTCGGATGTTTTACTTCAGACGAAGTAACCAAAGCATTGTTTTTTAGAGGTTTGAGTTCGACCGGGAAGACAATCGGACTTGTGAGCCTGTGATTCCCGATTTTTACTAGTTTGTTGCCTGTAAATGTCGTCTGCTCCCACTGACATCTTTGCAGAGATGTATTAGGAACTGCACAGGGTGCCTTAACTGTAACAATGGCGATAGTCAATATTGCAACAAGAGCAAGAACTGGTTTCTGCGAGTAGAGGGCCTTTTTCATTTTGTTCTCCTTCTCCCTTTTGACACCTCAAGCAAGGATTTTGTTGCAAAGCTAAATATCCGATGTGTCACTTTCACTTGCAATGACCCCATGCTCCCGCATAAATTGGGAAAGATCCTCGGCAAATTTCTCCGCCTCTTCTTCTTCCACTAAGACGTGATCGATGGGAATGCGGTCCAGCATGTTTTTTGCCCGATGATACGCCGCCAGATGCTTTTGCATCTGTGGCTTGCCAAGCAGCAGGTACATGGTTCCCAGCTCTTCGTGACCGGCGAGGGCGGTGGCGTTTCCCAGCCATTTGGCGGCTTTGGCGCTGATGCTTTCTTCGCGGGCGTAATCAAAGGTCATCGGCTGGACGATGTGGATCCGTTCGTTTTTGAAGGTGTATTCGCACTTCAGTTCGATGGCGTTGGTCTTGAGGGTGATGGGCTTTAACGCGGACGCCGCGCGGGTTTGACGTAAGGGGCCTTTGTAGACGCTGTTCCAAACATCGTCGTCTGAGCGGGTTTCTACTTTGGCGCGCTGTGACTTGGAAACGACCATTCGGTCGTAAGCGTCCTGAAGCGCGATTTCCGGGGAGCGCGCCAGCCCCGAGAGCACGGCGCTGTATTGGTAGCTCAAACCTTGGTCCGCCCAAATCTGTCGCATGAGGGCTTGAGCATCTACGGGGACATCGAACATTTTCCCCATCGGGTTCGCCCAGAGTTTTTGCAGATGCTTAATGGCGGCATGGAACCGCCGAACGACTTTTCGATGCTGGTCGCCGTCAAATTCGACAAATGCTTCCGAGAGCCGGCGATATGTGGGGTCGATGATTACGCCGACATAATGGAGCTGGGGAGCAAGCAGAACAACGCCGATGTTCAGCGACTCCCCTGTCGCAATGTCATGGACGTAGCGCAGGGCGCAATAGGTGTAAGCGACACGGCTCATGCTAAACTCTCCCGTAACTGCCACTCTAAACGCGTATCGTTTCCCACAATGGACGCCATATGCTTGCAAATTTGTTGACGTTCCGAGCCCCAATCCGTCGGCAAGCTATCGATGAAATCTGATAACTCCCGAACGTTGAAATTCGCGACGTCCTGAACGAATCCTGACCAATCATACGCACCGGACTTCTTTCCGCGCAGTGCGGCGTGAAAGAGATGAGGCTTGTCGAAATGGACTTTGGATAATTCCCAGGGAGCGAAGTCAGCAGTGGGCGACAAAAATTGGAGCGACTTCTTAAATCCGTAGGCGATGAATCCGTTTGCCAGCGCTCCCGTATTTGTATGTCCGGAATGTCGCTCGGGATTTTGCAGGATCCGATCCACAGCGAACATTCGCTGCGCGTCGTAGAGCTCGCGCGGCGTTTTCTCGGAATTGGGGATAATCGGCGCCATGCCGGGAATGAACTCGCAGCCCACGCCGATCCCTGGCTGGAGCTTCAATCCATAGGGCTTCAATGAGGGAGTAATCGCGTCGCAAAACTCTTTTGATATCTGAACCAGAACGGGGCGCGGGGTATCCACGCCTAATTTATGCGCGATAAAGTTGCCAATCACCTCGCGGCGCATGCTTTCCGTTGTGACGCCCGGCAATCCCATCGCCTTCACGGCGAAGCGCTCCTTTGCTAAGACATCTCCGTCTTCGCTCCACTGTTCACAACTCAGCACCAGCGGCTTTGGTCGTCCCTTCTCTAAGACGATCTCAAAGCCTTCCGCTTCCCAAGTTTCGATCAAAAAGACAAAACCCTTTCGACGCAAAGCGCCATAGAATGAAACGACGAGCGCCGCCCGCCGCACTTGTGCTGATCATTATACTACCAAAGCGCAGGCGAGCGTGAACTGCATGGGCTATACTGATTCAAAGCAGTATTGGCGGCGAGGGGAATGAGAGTTTGACACGTCTTTTGATCGTCCGTCATGGCGAGACGGAGTGGAATACCGAGGGCCGCATTCAGGGGCATACAAATAGCAAGCTTAGCAGCCGAGGCGTGAGGCAGGCGCAGGCGCTGACAAAGCGGCTGGCGCCGTGGAAGATTGACGCGATTTATAGCAGTGATCTGACGCGCGCGATGGAGACAATCGCCGCCACGGCGAAGGGGCATAAGCTTTCGGCGCAGCCGAGGGTTGAACTGCGGGAAAAGGGATTTGGCGAGTGGGAGGGGCAGACGATTGCCGATGTCTCGTCGCGCTACCCGGAGCTTTGGAAGCGCTATCATGGTGAACGTGAGCTGGATACGCCGATCCCCGGCGGCGAGTCATGGTCTCAGGTGCAGGCGCGGGTGCTGGGCGTTTTGAAAGAGATATTGGAGACAAACCCCGAGGATGCGACGATTGCGATTGTCGGCCACGGCGCCGCGTTACGTCCGATTTTGTTAGATGCGATGCAGGCGCCGCTGACGTGTCTTCCACGTATCAGTCTGGACAATGCGAGCTTGTCGATTGTGGAGTACAAGCCGCCGCACGGCGGGCGGTTGCTGCTGCTGAATGATACGAGCCATTGGGATGGAGTGAAGTCATG
>JAOQAA010000629.1 GCA_025963815.1 Capsulimonas sp. | reverse complement strand
CGATGATGAGAACATTCAAAATCTGTTCCTTTCGAATCCGAGCATCCGCCCCGCCGAACGCCGTTACGGTTAACTTCGTCAGGCTGGCCTAGATTTAGCGGCTTGTTGCCGCCAGAGCCCGCTGGCGGTACTCTCGTGGGCTGCTGGTGCGCTCCAGCAAGCGACATCAGATATTGAGAATAGTTTAATGACACGCTAATTGCCGTCTAATGTTCCTATGCCACACTCATTCATGGAAGAATACTTGGACTTATAGACGCCGGCGCGGCCACAGGGCATTGATGCCGGCGGCAGGCAGTGTAAAAAGGAAATACAAAACTCATGAAGGACGACAATTCACGTGTGGATATAGATCCTCAAACTCACTCATTCGCGAACCGAGCCAAATGGATGCTCAACAAAGTACCTGAGGTCACTCTGTACTTTTGGATTATCAAGGTCTTGTGTACAACCGTGGGAGAGACATTCGCCGACTACTTGAACGAGCATCTGAATCTGGGGTTGACCAAGACCACCTACGTCATGGCGAGTCTCCTAATCGTCACGCTCGCGTTCCAGTTCAAGGCCAGAAAGTATATGCCGGGCGTCTACTGGCTTGCAGTGGTTCTCCTGAGCGTCGTCGGCACCCTCATTACCGACAATTTGACCGATAACTTCGGCGTTTCTCTCGTCACAACCACCGTCATATTCAGCATCATGCTGGCCGCCACTTTCGCAAGCTGGTACGCCGTAGAGAAGACACTATCCGTTCATACGATTCAAACCACGCGCCGTGAAGCATTTTACTGGTTCGCGATCCTGTTCACGTTCGCCCTGGGAACGGCTTCGGGCGATCTCGTCGCGGAGCGCCTGCACCTTGGCTACTTGGTTTCCGCGCTTGTATTCGGCGGATTGATCGCCATCACTGCAGTCGCTCACTCTCGTTTCAAACTGAACGGCATTCTCGCTTTCTGGATCGCATACATCTTGACCCGTCCGCTGGGCGCGTCTCTGGGAGACCTTCTCTCGCAAGCACGCGCCGATGGCGGCCTGGGTTTGGGTACGGTAGGAACCAGCGCTCTGTTTCTTGTCGCGATCTTGGCGCTGGTGATCTACCTGACCATCACCAAAAGAGATATTTCCGATTCAAAGGCAATACGACTAGAGGAACATACGGCTTGAATTTTGTCGGCGCCAGCGTTAACTCGTCTTTTCCCCCATCGCCCGCTGGCGGTACTCGCGGGGACTGACGCCCGTGTGCTGCTTGAAGCGCAGGGAGAAATAAACAGGATCCATGCCGACTTCTTCGGCGATGTGCTTGACGCCGCTGCTGGTGCGCTCCAGCAGGAGCTTTGAGCGTTCGATGCGCTGCAAGTCGAGATACTGCATGGGCGCCACGCCGAGCTGCTTTTGGAACAGATGGGCGAGGCGCGAGGGCGACAGCGCCGTCATATCTGCGAGGAACGGCACGCTGATCTTTTCTGCGAGATGGGTGTGAATATAACGCAGTGTCTGGCTGACGCGCTCGTCCATCGTCGGCTGGCCCTGCATGACCTGGCTGTGACAAACCAGGATCGTCTCTTCCAGCGCGTTCATGGCGAAGTCCAGACCATGCGGCTGCGCGCCGGACGCCAGATGGTGACTGCGCCGCAGCGCGGAGAGAGCGCGCTCCCAGCGCTCTTCGGACAGACGGATCGGCATCGGCCCGTCGCCTTCCGGCGCCCAAATTAGCCAGTTGTACCAGTGCGAGCGCGGCTGGAAATGCGCCCAGAGCAGTTCCCAGCCGTCGGAGCCGGGCGCGGAGCCGTAGTCGTGCGCCACGCCCGGTCGAGTGAGGACGATATCTCTCCGCTGGGTAATAAAGACTGATTCTCCCGAGCCAAATCTTCCCGAGCCGCCGAGCGTGGCGATCACTTGCCAGTCGTCCGTCCCCTTCTCACGCACGGACCGATAGGCGGCGTCTTTGTGATAGTAACCTGTCAAAAGATGCAGGTACTCGGGCAGGTCGAGGGCGACCCGGTCTTTGATCATACTTTTTCCTCAAAAATATAATAGCAGAAATCAATAAGTTTATAGCGTTCCTCTCTATTGCGCCTCGCCCCCTTCGCGTTTATAATATCTCTATCAGCGACAGAGTGATTGCGAGTTCCCATGAAAACATTATGAGCGCGGCGCATTTGCACTAATCGCTATCTAAAATAATTTCGACTTTGTATGTCAGTGGGATATTCATAGTATCCCCGGAGCCACGATCCATGACCGAGAGAACCGACGATGTCCGCGCCTGGAGTGAGGATGTCGTTATTCCAACATATCTTCCACACGCGCCGGACAAGAACCCGATGTTTCTGGAGAAGCGCGTCTACCAGGGCAGCAGCGGCAAGGTCTATCCCCTGCCCTTTATCGATCGGATCGACGATACCGCGACCGACCATGTCTGGCAAGCGGTCTGGCTGGAGAACGAATATCTTAAAGTGATGGTTCTGCCGGAAATCGGCGGACGTATCCATGTGATCCAGGACAAGACCAACGGATATGATGTCATCTATCGGCAGCCCGTGATCAAGCCCGCGCTGGTCGGCCTCGCCGGTCCCTGGATTTCCGGCGGCATCGAGTTCAATTGGCCCCAGCACCACCGGCCGGCAACATTCATGCCGGTCGAGTTCGAGATCGAGCGGTGCGCCGACGGCTCCGTGATCGTCTGGTGCGGTGACCACGACCCGCTGACCCATATGAAGGGAATGCACGGCGTCTGTCTCCATCCCGAGAAGGCGTATGTAGAGCTCAAGGTTCGAGCGTACAACCGTACCCCATTCGTCCAGACATTTCTGTGGTGGGCGAACCTCTGCGCCGATGTCCACGAGGGGTATCAATCGTTCCTGCCGCCCGATGTCACCCACGTCGCCGACCACGCCAAGCGCGCCGTCAGCGCATATCCACTCTGTGAGGGGAGCTATTACGGCGTGGACTACGCCGGTCGCGCGGCAAACGGCGTTCCAGTGTCCGAAATCCCCGCGCGATTCGTCCTCCCGGCCCTGCGGCCGGATTCTCCATGGGAAGGTCTTGCAGCCTACGCCGCCAACGATCTGTCC
>JAOQAA010000622.1 GCA_025963815.1 Capsulimonas sp. | reverse complement strand
ACTGATCGCTGTCCATCAGGCAAAACTGATAGGGGCCATAAAAGTGTATTTCGACCATCAGCCGCCCGGGCGTCGGGTCAGACGGCAGGGTCTTCATCAGCGAATCCGTGGCGTCGATATCGGCGTTCGGCCCCTGAAGCACAAGCCAGCGCGCATTGTTATTGCGCCCGCCACCGCGTATGGCGTCGACGAACGTCTGGTAATAAGCCGTCAGCTCAGACATCTGCGCGGCGGTCTTGACGTTTGGCTCATTGGCGGCGGCAAACAGCAGCCGGTGATCGTAACCCGAAAAGGTGCTCGCGATCTGTGTCCAGTATGACTTCGTCTTCGCGTCGATCGAAGGATTTACAGTTCCCGTAAGGTGGTTTTCCAGCCATCCGCCATCCCAGTGATCGTTGATGATGACGTACAGGCCCCTGGCGTAGCACCAGTCTACCACCTGCTTGACCTGCGCCATGTAGGCGGCGTCGATCTGGTGAGTGGTCTGGTTGGCGTGGCTGTCCCACGCGCACGGGATGCGAACGGTGTTGAATCCGGTGTTCCCAACCGCATTGATCAGCGCCTGGCTGGGCGTTCCGCCCCAGCAGCCGACGCCGCAGGGCGGCTCCATTGTATTCCCGAGATTCCACCCGTAGGTCGGCTTCGGCAACTGTGCGAACGCGGCGGAAGGCATGAGAAGACCCAAAATGGCGCCGCCGGCTGCGACCAATGGGCGGATGTTGCGCGCGCTGATAGAATGAAACTTCATCGATTCACTTTTTCCAATAACACGAGTAATCTCTGGCGCCTAAGCTCTCAGACTAGAGAGTACCTGAAACAGCGAATTCTTCTGGTCGCATCGCGCTACATTCGCGTCGGTGTTAGCGACCCATCGCCCCCAATGACTCCAGCCTGATGCGTCCCGCTTAAGACGAGGGCCGGTACGATAATCCTTCGCGAAGAGACGAGCCTCGACCGAACCGAACGATTGTGCCCCCGCGCATCTCCAGGGCGGAGGCCGTAGCGCTCATAAAAACGGGCGCTGAATTGGGCTGTGCATCGGTAACCAATTTCCCTCGCAATGGTGTAGATCGGCCGGTTAGTTGCGACAATCTCCGATAACGCATGCCCCATTCGAACCTCGTGGAGCAGCCGTACGAATGACGTTCCTTCCTCGAAGAGTCGGATTCGCAGGCAAGAGAGCGACATCCCGACCCGATCCGCGACCTCGGAGGGGCGCCAATCCCGCATGGGATCAGCGGCGAGAATATTCCAGATACGGGACGATTCTGAAGTGGCGGGCGCGGCGCGGACGCATCCGCCATTCCGGTCGATCCAGAGCATGACTTCCCGCATGTGCTGGATCGCAATCACATCCGGCAATTCCTTAGGCTCCTTGATGCTCTTGATCGCGCAGGCGAGAGATTGTCGGAACTGAGACTTGCGGGCATCGATCGGGCGGGGCAGCCATTGCGGCATCGCCATGTCCTCTGGCGGCGTATCGTCCTGATCCTCCGCCAGACAGGGAAGCAGCCAATCTGCAACAAATGGAGTCTCCGCGCTTGGCCGGTAGGTAATGTCGAAAGCCATGCCGGCGGGCGCCGCGATCACCTGATTGTCGCTGGCGCTGCAGCGCCAGCCGCCACGGGCAAGTTCAACCACTCCGCGTCGAACAATGATGATCGTCGTGCGGCTGAAGATGACCTGTGGCAGCGCAATGGGGCGACGCAGCATAATGCGGGCGGTAGATCCAACGGACGCTAAAGTTTTGATGGTGCGTTTCATGGCTCGCCTCCCTGTAAGCTTTCCATCACGGCCACTCGATGAGTTCCGTGGGGCTGGTGAGCCGCGGAGCCGTCGCCGGGCTGCGGACGATTCCTCACGTCGAGGCGAAAGAGCTTGCCGATGCGCTTCGCCGTGTCGGCGACCTGCGCCTCTCTGTTGCTCCACCGCGTCGCATCTTGATTTCGAGCCGGGGATTTGTCGACTGGCGGTCAGGTTCGCCAATCTTCGCAATGCACATTACTGCTTGCCTGAGGGCGGCAGAGGTTGCTGCATCCCCGCACCAGCCTTGGCCTTTGCGGCGTCAATCTCGGCCCGTGCAGATGCCGGAGGAGGACCGCCCATGATGTCTTTCTTTTGTTGATCCAGTGCATTCTTGTCGGACGCGCTGTGTGAGCAGCCGCTTGCTACGCAGAAAAGCGCCGCGACGAATAGAGCCGCAAGGCGCCTACCGAGGTGTTTCATTGTTAGTCCCCATGGATCAGATGGCGGTGTCGCCATCTGATCCGAATTGCATGATTGAGCGCGCAAGGTTATGAGCGGAGAGCATCCCACAAGTTCGAGGTGGCAGTCGAAGGCTGAGGGTTGGTTTGGGTCGGCCGCATTGCTTTGACATGTCCGTCACAGAACGCGAAGTTCGCCAGCGTGTCGCCGGCATGGTGAGTCGAAACCCCGCCGTTTGGTCCATTCGGATATGCGGCCGCCGGGCGCGTAGGGTCGGGAATCCGCCCCCCGTAAAACATACCGCCGTTGTCGAAATTTGACCAGTTCCCAGTCGCGCCGTGTGACGTCGCTTCGTCGCTGTATAACTCCCCGATCAGAATGGTATCCGAAGGAAGGTTGAGCGAAGCCAACGTTGCCGCCCCGCCATTCGGACACCCTATATTATCAAATGACATCACCCCAGTGCGAGTTGGCCAGCCAAACTGGGATGTCCATCCGAAGCCTCCGTTGACGGCATATGAACAATTGACGCCCTTCCAACCTGACGAGTCAACCCGACCACCATTCGCATCGTCCGGGCACCCGAACACGCCGTTCGCCTTGACATACGGCACAATCATCTGCTGCCAGTGCCCAACACTGTTGTTGGCCCATTGCTGTCCATCGACGGCCCCGCTCGGGTACCTTTCGTCGGAATCCTGGACATACTGCAAAATCGCGAGGCCAAGTTGTTTCATGTTACTCGCGCAGGAAATTTGACGCGCCTTCTCACGGGCCTGGGCGAAGACGGGAAAGAGGATTGCGGCAAGGATAGCGATTATTGCTATAACCACGAGAAGTTCGATGAGAGTGAAACCTGCTTGTAATGAATTCTTCTTCATTCAGTTCTCCTTGTAAAAGTATCTAATAGAACATCAAAAAGGACTGGCACATAATCCCGGGTGGTCCCTGTGAGATACACCACGATCCCTTTTGGTGTAGACTTTGGTGTATCTGGTTAATCACGTCTGAGGCCAGTATATCACGAGGCGTTCCGCTTGTCAATAGCCTTGGAAAAAATTGACAAACGAAAGGAATTTAGAAGCCATCCACCTTAAGCAGCCTTAATTTACTCGTTGCAGGCAGGAATGTGGTTGCCGCTCGCGAGAGTGCAAGGGTGAAATTAGACGAATTCGACAATGCGAAAGTGTAATTTTATGGATATATACACCTTCGTAATGCCTAGATAAGGATATAGCGGTGGGTTGATTTCGCCACACTGACGCCCCATCCTCCGGCGTTGCCTACTGAACGAATCCGCATTCTGATTGGCGGGGCTCCGGCAGCCTAGGCCAGAAGAAGTATTTCCGGCTCAAGGAATCCAATTATGGAGGCGGCGGATTCATGCGTGACCAATGAGGGATATAACGCGGGAAGAGTCGAATGGCTATGGATGTTCGGTCTGCCGTTCCGTCGAAGAGCGAATCATTAAGCTGACGGGAACCGTGATTCGGCATTCGGACACCGGCGCGCCGGAGATCATCGCGTTAAGGCGCTCGACGGCGATCTTGCCGATTTCGCCAAACGGCTGCTGCAGCGTTGTTATTCCCCCGCAGAGCGTTTCGGTGTTCGGCAGGCCGTTGAAACCGGTGACAGCAACGTCCTCCGGCACTCTCAAGCCGTGTCCGCGTATCCAGTTGATCGCATATTCGGCAAGGAGGTCGTCGACCGTCACAATCGCTGTTGGACGTTCTTTCATCCGCAGCCATCGCTGTATCACCAACGCGATGCCTTCCATGGACCATTGCTCCCACTTAAGCTCGCCCACTTCAAGTTCCGGATCATAGGCGATGCCCGCAGCCGCCAGACCCTCGCGATAGCCGGCGGCGCGATCGATAAAGTCCGAGGATCCCTTTGCTCCCATGTAGGCGATTCGAGTGTGCCCGCGACCCACCAGGTAATTTATGGTTTTGTGGATGCCGCCGGCGTTGTCGGCGACCACATAGCCGACGCCGTTGGGGACTCTTTTCGACATGATCGCGATCACCGGCAAACCAGCGGCGGCGGCAAATCGAATTTGCGGATGATATGGCTGTGGCGACATCCACAGCAGACCGTCGATCTGCCCGTTGAGGAAATCGGAGCCAGTGTGGCTGCGTGAGCGGTGCGGCCAGCCCGTATAAAGAAGAACGTCATATTCCGCATTGTCCGCAGCCCGGTTGATTGCTCCAAGTATTGGAGCGATGATGGATCTCTCAACGTTGTGCTCCAGGTCGTAAATCCCGTAAGTGACTAAGCCAAGCGTGTGTGTGCGTCGATCTCGAATTGCTCGGACAAGCGCATTGGGGGTGAAGTATAGTCCCTTCATTGCGTCTTCGATACGAAGCCGCGTCTTCTGACTCATTCGGCCCTTGTCGTTAAGATAGTTGGATATCGTCGATGTCGAGACGCCTGCATGCCGGGCGACGTCTGCGATTGTGACCCGTGATTTGACCACAGGCTCTATTGGAGGCGGCGCCGGCGTGGCCGTGTTCGTCGGCGGAGCATTGAGGATCCAGTTGCCGACGGTCTGAGCGCTCACCGACAACTCGAGCGCAATCTGTCGGTTCGACTTACCGCTGACATGAAGCTCCAGCGCTCGATCCTGAATAGCCTTCGGATATTTTCGGGGCCGGACGTTCAGTGCGTATCGACGGCCACACGATACACACTTGTATCGCTGTGCATCGCCTGCGATGCCGGCCTTTACCTGTTTGTCGCGGCGACCGCAGTTCGGACACGCGATCGTCATCATATTCCAGTCTACCTTTTTCTCTCGCGGCGGCCTTAGGTCGCGTGAAGCGATGACGCCGTCATTCCCAAGTATACCATGAGATGGATCGGACATGGAGGCGGACCGAATTCTGCCAAACATGAATAAATCCTGTAGCCAGCATAAGCTAACTACAGGATTTGATTCTCCCCCGTTCACACGGGAACTCTTCTTTAATTTTGAAATTTATCTAGAAGCTGTTATGCACTTCTGACAATTACTGCAGGATCACTTCGCTGCCGTCGGCTCGATAACGTTTGGGGCGTCCGTAAGTGGAATAGGCTTCAGGCCGTCTCCGCGAATCTGAAGCGTGTAAACATAATCGCAAGGCTTGCGATCTGGAAGCGTCACGACAAGGCCGCGGTCGGTCTGCGACCAGGCCAGCTTGCCTGGATGCCCGAGAAGGCGAACATCGCGAATTTTACCAGAGCCGGACGCCAGGGAGCGAACGATGAATTTGCCGTCGTCTGGCCAAGCCATGGCGTGGGCGTACAGAAAATCGCCCTTACGCATAAAACGGAAGTCGTGGGATGTATAGCGCCGGTTGTCTTCATTGAATCCCT
>JAOQAA010000620.1 GCA_025963815.1 Capsulimonas sp. | reverse complement strand
GTCCCCTCTTTGCCACGCTTGAGAAAGGACTCATGCGATTCTACAAACGACGGATCGATCTGTCCATCTCCTCGGAGCTTGGGCGCGGGCATATCCGACTGCTCCGGACCAATATGCGCGACCAAGGGCGCGTCTCCCGGAGCATACGCCGCCACTTCGGTCGTGAAGACATACACCGACGGATAGCCGACCGAATCGGGATAACGGTCGGCATAGGTCAGACGAAGATACCGCGCCATCGTCGCCTTAAATGAGAAGAGATGATATTCGGCCTTGTTCTGAGAAAAGATATAGCTGCCGACCTGAGCGAACTTTACGCCATCGCCGCTCAGCGAGAGTTCCACCGTCTTGGTCGAGCCAAACTGGGGCGCGCCGATTGCGACATAGCCAAGCCGCTGCGGCGTATCCAGATCGACCGTCACTGTCTTGGGAAACGTCTCCGAAGAGCCGGCGGCAAACGTCTTCCCGGCGTCAGTCTCCCAGGAGCCGTCGGTCAGCCCCTGGTTCCAGCCTGAGACATTCGGATCGCTGGAGACGAATGTCTTGTGCAGCGCCAAATCCGCCGACGGCGCGGCGAATGCCCCCATCGCCATCGTCAGCACTAGAAAAGCCGTGCTGACGAGAAAAATCCCGTTCTTCATCCGTTATGATCCTTAGTAAGCCGAATAAGTGACCGCGTATTGCGAATTGTCCGTGCCGGCCGCCGCCGCCGCGGAGCCGTCGTCGCCAAACTGCTGCGCATCGGAGGG
Organism: Capsulimonas sp.; assembly: GCA_025963815.1. Lineage (GTDB taxonomy): Bacteria > Armatimonadota > Armatimonadia > Armatimonadales > Capsulimonadaceae > Capsulimonas. Next base: position 1,917 of record JAOQAA010000620.1, on the reverse strand, counting down.
GTTGGCGGCGTTAAAACCCGACGAAACGCTGCTGCCCCGGAACCACTTCACGTGTCCGTCGCACATCAGAAAGTTCGAGCCGTCGGTATGCCGGCCCAGCGTAGCCGAATCGATATAGGAGCCGCCGGTGCGCGTTCGGCCGCCCAGCGCGCCGGTCACGAACAGGATATTGCTCCCATTGGCGTTCCCCTGCGTATTCCAAACACCGTTCAGGCTCGCCGTGTAGTACTCATTCTCATAGGAATACGTCGTTCCTGGGATTGGGAAGACAGCGGCCCAGCAGTTTCGTATTTCCGTGAGCATGACCGTTTTCGACGGCGAGTTCAGCTGAGCGATATGCCCCTTCGGACCGGGATAGGCGGAGCCGTTGGCGAATGTCAGGCTTCGATTGAAGGCGTAGCTCACGTTGGTCGAGCCGCCAGGGCCGACCCGATCCGTGGCGTCGTCAGGACACTTATAAACATCGGCGCTCTTGAGATAGGTGTGAATGCGTCCACCCCACCCAACGCCATCGTATCCGTCAAAGAGCGCATTTCCCAGCGGGAACGTCTCGTCATTGTCCTGCGTGTATTGCAGCATGCCAATGCTGAGCTGCTTCAAGTTGGAAGCGCAGGAAATCTGGCGCGCCTTCTCGCGCGCCTTGGCGAAGACGGGGAACAAAATTGCAGCAAGAATTGCAATAATAGCGATAACAACGAGAAGTTCAATGAGTGTGAAACCAGACCGGCTTCGTTTTACGACAGTGTACATAGCAGTCTCCTGGAGATGATGAGAGAATTGGACTTGTCAGCCTCGGACGGGAGATACGATCGGCGACGCGGGGGCTGGCCCGGTCGACTCTCCTTCGAACAGTGGAACATCATTGGGCTGGATCAGCAGCGGCCCTTCCCAAAGGTCTTCGCCCAGCATCCACCCGGCGGCGCGCTGCAAATAAAGGGCGCGCGGCGGGGACTCGAGCTCCGTAAGACTTCGGAGCAGATACTGCCCAATGCCTTCCCCATTGACGGCGCACACGGACACATCCACCCCGATCTCGAGTCCTGCTTCATGCAGCGCCCGCATCGCTCCGATGGCCGCAGGACCGGTAGTGCAGAACAGCGCGGAAGCGACCGGGCGTCCTTCTTTCAAAGCATCGCGGATCAGCTGGTAGGCCGATTCAAACGGTTTCTCCACGGCCTGCGAGCGCAGCTGCCCTGGCAATCCGTGCTCCTCCAAATATCGCTTCCACTCCGCAATACGTCCCAGGATCACCCCATCCTCCGCCTGCGCGTTCAGACAATCGATGCGCTGATGCCCAAGGCGACGCAGGTGATCGAAAAGCTTCCGCTCAGCCGCCGGCGGGAACAGCGTCACCGAAGGTAAGCCAGCCGCGCTTTCATCTTCATCCAGCACCACCACCCGGCAGGCGGCGTTGAGCATTTTCGTCGTCAGCCATGCCGGAATCTTCTCCGCCGGCGGAATAAAAAACATTCCATCGAAGTGCGCCAGGGCATCCTGAAGCGCCGGGTCGGCCCAGTGCGCGTAAGCGACGGGGCGCAGGGTCACCGGCTGTCCTTCGAGCACGCCGCGAATTCCTTCACGCCAACGGTCGAAATCCGCGGACGCCATCGGCGGAGCGGCAATGCCGATCGTCCGCTTTTTCAGCCGCCCATCCCCAGGCTCCGCAACACTGATCCGCCCGTTCTCCTGCCGAACCAGCGTCCCCTGATCCATCAACTGCTGAAGCGCCGTACGAACCGTCGTCCGGCTAAGCCCCAATTCCTCCGCCAGCTGCCGTTCCCCAGGGATACCGACAAGAATATGGTCCGCATGCGCAATCCGCTTCTCAATCATCTGTGTCGCCAGCGCCACTTTTCTCATCGATCGAATTACCCCATGGATTCTTGTATACCACCATTATACATAACTTTTCTAATT
>JAOQAA010000590.1 GCA_025963815.1 Capsulimonas sp. | reverse complement strand
AATTAGCGCAGACGGCTTGCGTTAGAACAGTTCTTCCAAACCCTTCCCGTTGCGGGAGGGGTGGCCGAAGGCCGGGGTGGGTGTAAACCCGGGAAGGGTGGCCGAAGGCCGGGGTGGGTAGAGTCGGTAAGTCACGAACAAACGGCTAAGGCGAATTGAAAATTCCGAGGTCCTTCATGCTTTCCTACGACGAAGCCATAGAGCGCATTCTTTCGCAAATCTCACCATCAACTCCCATCTCCTTCCCAATTCTCGAATCCCTTGGCCTTACCCTCGCCGAAGACATCCACACGCAGTCTCCCCTCCCCCCGTTCGACAACAGCGCCATGGACGGCTACGCCGTCGTGGGCGTCGACGTTCTGAATGCGTCCATGGGCGAACCCGTCGCGCTCACGCTTTTGGGCACAATTGCGGCCGGGGGTGACATCGCCGTGCGGGTAACACCCGGACACGCAGCGCCGATTATGACAGGCGCGCCGATGCCGCCGGGAGCGGACACAGTCGTTCCTATTGAAGATACCAAGCGTACGGGAGACAGCGTATGGGTGGTGGAAAAATCGGTGGTCGGACAGTTCGTGCGCAAGGCGGGCGAGGATGCGCCGGCGGGGACACTGGTTGTGGAGAATGGATCGGCGATCCGACCTGCCGAAGTGGGAATGTTCGCCGCGGCGGGACGCCAATCAGTCCTTGGCCATCGGCGGCCCCGCGTCGGTGTGATCAGTACGGGCGATGAGCTGGCGGAGCCTGGCTCGGATCTTGGACCGACGCAAATCTACAACTCGAATAGTTACGCCATTTCGGCGCAGGTCATGGAGGCGGGCGGCGACGTCGCCGTTCGGGTGCATGCACCCGATACATTAGAGGATCTACGCGCGGCGTTCGACGCGTGCGCTGACTGCGATGTCATTTTGACGACCGGCGGCGTGTCCGTCGGCGAGTTCGACTTTGTCAAACCAGTGATCGAGGAGCGCGGTTCGGTGGATTTCTGGCGCGTGGCGATCCGGCCCGGCAAGCCGTTTGTCTTTGGACGATGCGGCGGCGCGCTGCTGTTCGGACTGCCAGGCAATCCCGTATCGGCGATGGTGACCTTCGAGCTGTTTGTCCGGCCCGCCCTGCGGCGGCTCCTCGGCGCGGCGAACCCGATGCGTCCGATAGAAACGGCTCTGTTGACGGAGGAAGTCTCGCATGATCTGGGACGCCGAGACTTCCAGCGCGCCGTCGTGACGGAGGGTGCGGACGGTTTGCGGGTGCGTCCGACCGGGCGCCAAGGCTCCGGAATGCTGCGGTCCATGGTGCTGGCGAACGCGCTGATGATCGTACCAGAAGACGTCGCCACTCTCGCCGCCGGCGAACCGATTTCGGTCATCCGGCTCAGTTCCTAGCAATTTGCTCTCCAGTTTTCCCCCAGGAACGCCACAATTGGACGGGGGACGAACAGGAAAGTTATGGCAGACATCATCGCCGTCGAGATGGGCGAGACGCGATTATCCAATATCCGGGGAGACCGCCTTCTGGCCTTTGGGCTGGGAGCGTGTATCGGCCTGTGTCTCTACGATCCGAAGCGGTCGCTGGCCGCGCTTGTGCATATCGTTCTTCCCCAAACCCTTCCCCACGCTCCGCTGAGATCGCCGGGCAAATCGTCCACGCCGCTGCTCGGCAAGTGCGCCGAAACAGCCGTGCCGCACGTGCTCGCGGAAATGTACAAAAACGGCGGCAGCGCCGGTTCCATACGCGCGGCCATCGTCGGCGGCGCGCGCATTTTTACATCATCCTCCCCGGTCGGAACTCCCGGATCGCGTTTGGAAATCGGACCGCGAAATATTATCGCCGTCAAAGAAGCGCTGGCGCTGGCTCGCATCCCCTTGGTGGCTGAGGAAGTTGGGGGGCGTTGTGGACGCACGGTCACCTTTGAAGTCGAGACGGGACGCGTTTTGGTGCGCGCCATCGGCGCCGAGGAAAAACTGCTCGTGGATCTATCGGGAGTATGTTCGCCCATCAGAGAGATGGAAAGGATCGGTTCGATTGAACGCTGACGTCCGAATGCAAATTTTGCTGCGGCAGGTCAAGGACTTGCCGTCGCTTCCAGACGTCGCTGTCAAAGTCGCGCGTACGATCGACAAGCCGACGGCCGGCGCCGGCGATGTGGCTCGCGTGCTGTCAATGGATCAGGGCCTGACAACACGCGTTCTGCGTCTGGCGAACTCCGTCTTTTACGGCGCCACTCGTCGTATCTCGACCGTCTCGGACGCCATTGTGCTCCTGGGAATGCGCACCGTGCGCAATCTGGCGATGGCGAGCTCCGTTGAGGAAGTTTTGGGACGCGAGGTTCCTGGATACTCCATGCGCCGGGGCGACCTTTGGCGCCACTCCTGCGCCTGCGCCAACGCCGCGCAGTCACTCGCCGCCGCCATCCATTACCCCGTCCCCGAAGAAGCGTTCGTCGCGGGGCTGCTGCATGATGTCGGCAAAGTCCTTCTCAGTGTTCACATGCAGGCGGAATTTTCCCAAGTGCTGAAATTGACGGAAGATGAGGACATCTCTTTCATGGTGGCCGAGCAGCGCACACTGGGGTTCGACCACGCGGAAGTCGGCGCCTGTGTGCTGGAGCGCTGGAACCTTCCCAACCCTCTCGTGCAGGCTGTCCGCTACCACCACGCGCCTATGGCGCAGCCGGAGTTTTCGAAATTGACGGCGCTGGTGCATGTGGCGGACGCCATCTGCGTGCTCATGGGAATCGGCGTGGGAAGCGACGGCCTGCACTATGCGCTGGACCGGGAAGCGCAGGCGCGGCTGGGACTTTCCGACGAGCAGATCGAGCGCCAAATCAGCGATCTGTCCGATCTTGGAAAAGAGTCCGCCGAAATCGCGCGGTAGAAGGGCCGAAGCGGTCTGCCCCCGGTCATTTTTGATTGACAATCGACTTAGCGCTCTGGTACAATGCTCCAAACCCCGCTGTTTTCATTACTGCGCATTTACAGGAGTTGTACACGCCCATGCAGGTGACAAAAGAGCCGATTGACCCTTGTCAAGTCGCTCTCACGATTGAAGTGGAACAGGACAAGGTCGTCCACGCTGTTGATAAAGCTTATCGCGAATATGCGAAGTACGTCAATGTCCCCGGCTTCCGTAAGGGCAAAGCGCCGATGTCCTTTGTTAAACAGCGCGTCCCTGAGTCGGACGTGCGTCAGCGCACGGCCGAGATGCTTGTGGAATCGGCCTATGGCGACGCTCTGAAAGAGAGCGAAACCGAGCCGTATGCGCCGCCGAAGCTGGAGCTTCTGCAGCTGGACCTGACCGGAAGCCCGTTTATCTTCAAAGCCATCGTCCCGCTGGCGCCGAAGGTGGAGCTGGGCGACTATAAGGGCCTGGAAATCGAAAAGAAGATCTACGACATCAGCGACGCGGATGTTGATGAAGAGATCGAACGGCTGCGCGAGCGCGCCGCCGATTATCCGATGGCCGAGCGCGCCGCGGAAGATCGCGACCTTGTGGTCGCCGATGTTTCCGTCAAGCTCGACGATCAGGACGCCACTGAGCCGCGCCCGACCATGATCGAACTCGGCGCCGATAACCTTCCTGGTTTCGACGAGCAGATCATCGGCGCCTCCGTCGGCGACACCAAAACGTTCACCCTCGCCTACCCCGCCGACTATCCGCAGGTTGAGCTTCAGGGCAAGGACGCCGAATTCACCATCACCGTCAAGGAAGTCCGCACCAAGGTCATCCCCGAGAGCAACGACGAGCTGGCCGGCAAAATCACCAACGGACGCATCGCCACCCTCGACGAGCTGAAGACCAGCCTCAAGGCCGACATGGGCCGCTCGCTGTCTCAGTCTTCCGAGAACGAAGCGGACAACGGATTGGTTGAGCAGATCATCGAAAAGGCGTCCATCCAGTATCCCCCGGTCCTCGTTGAGTCGGAGATCGAGGATGAGTACAAGTTCCTCCAGCAGCGTCTGGCGCAGAACGGCTCCAATGTCGACGATTACCTCGCCAACATCGGCACCACCCGCGAGCAGCTTTACGGCCAGTTCAAAGAGTCGGCCGAGAAGCGCATTCGCGTCGGCCTGGTGCTGGGCGAAATCGCCCGCCAGGAAGAGCTCACGCTGACGGAATCCGACATCAACGAGGCAATCGACGAAGCCGCCGAGCAGCAAAACACCAGCCCGGCCGCTATGCGCGCTTTCCTTGAGAAAAACGAAGGCTTCGAGAATATCCGCAATCGCGCCCAGGCGAAAAAAGTCCTCGACTTTATCCGTGGTTCCGCCATAATTAAAGAGAAGGTCGTAAAGCCCGGACAAACCGAGAACCCGACGGATGAAGCCGACGCCCCCGAAGCTGGCGTCGCCGCCGCCGAAGGCGAGGAAGTCACCGCGCCAAAGAAGAAGGCGACTCGGGCCAGCTCTAAGAAGAAAGAGAGCGACGATCAGAATGAGTCTTGAAGATTTGGGCTTGACGCGCAAAGAGCTGACGGCCGGCCTGCGCTCGATTGAAAATACGTGGATCCCCACGGTCGTCGAGCAGAGCCCCCGTGGCGAGCGCTCCTACGATCTGTGGTCCCGTCTGATGAAGGACCGCATCGTCTTCATCGGCGATCAGATCTACGACCAGATGGCGAACGTCATTGTCGCGCAGTTCCTCTTTCTTGAGAAAGAGGACCCGGACAAGGACATCGAAGTCTACATCAATTCGCCGGGCGGTTCCGTTATTGCGGGACTGGCGATCTACGACACGATGCGCCACATCAAGCCGGACATTGCGACCACCTGCGTCGGAATGGCGGCCTCCATGGGCGCGGTATTGCTGTCGGGCGGTACGAAAGGCAAGCGAACTTCGCTGCCTAACTCCCGCATCATGATCCACCAGACCAGCGGCGGCGTGCAGGGCACGGCGGCTGATATTCAGATTCAGGTTCGTGAAATGAACCGGTATCTGGAGAAACTGACCCAGATTCTTGCCGAAAACTGCGGACGAGAATTCTCGCAGGTCGCCAAGGATATCGATCGAGATTACTGGATGTCCGCGGAAGAAGGCGTTGAGTACGGCATCATCGATGAAGTACTGAATCGCCCATCAAGCTAGACCCGGCGTCGCATTCCGAATGAGGCGTCCGCGTCGCAAGAAGGATAGGCATGGCAAGAATTGGGACGGAACGCAACGATAGTCGCTGTCTGCTTTGTGGGAAGACCCGCGAGCAGGTCAAGAAGCTGATCCTCGGCGTCCATGGCGGCGTCTGCCTGGAATGCGTCGATCTGTGCAATGAAATTGTGCGCAGCGACGTAGCCCAGGTGGAGGACTTCAGCGCCATCGGCATGATACCGAAGCCGAAGGAAATCTTCCGGATTCTGTCACAGTACGTCGTCGGACAGGATCAAGCCAAGCGCTCCCTTTCCGTCGCCGTCTACAACCACTTCAAACGGATCAATGCGCCCAGCAGCGAGGTGGAGCTTCAAAAGAGCAACATCCTGCTGCTCGGCCCCACCGGCAGCGGCAAAACCCTGCTGGCGCAGACCCTGGCGAAGATCCTGAATGTCCCCTTTGCGATTGCGGACGCCACCTCGCTCACCGAAGCCGGCTACGTCGGGGAGGATGTCGAAAACATACTCCTCAAACTGCTCCAGGCGGCGGACAACGGCGAGAATATCCAGACCGTCGTCAAAAACGCCCAGCGCGGCATCATCTATATCGATGAAATCGATAAGATCACCCGCAAATCCGACAGCCCGTCGATCACACGCGATGTGAGCGGCGAAGGCGTTCAGCAGGCGCTTCTGAAGATCCTGGAAGGCACCGTCGCGAACGTTCCGCCGCAAGGCGGGCGCAAGCATCCCCAGCAAGAGTATGTCCAGCTCGACACCACCAACATCCTGTTCATCTGCGGCGGCGCATTTGAAGGGATTGAGGAAACAATCGAGCGGCGCATGAACACCAAGTCGCTCGGGTTCCGAGCGCGCATTGACAGCAAGCGCGATCGTCAGGATGGCGACATGCTCCATCATGTCCTGCCCGAAGATCTGCTGCGCTACGGCCTGATCCCCGAGTTTATCGGCCGCCTTCCCGTGGTCACCACGCTGCGCGCTTTGAACGAGGACGCTCTGATCCAGATTTTGACGGAGCCGAAGAACGCGCTGATCAAACAGTACAAGAAATTCTTCGAGTTCGACGGCGTGGACCTGGAGTTCACCGAAGGCGCTTTGCAGGCGATCGCCCGCGAAGCCATCACACGCTCAACGGGCGCCCGCGCCCTGCGCACGATCATTGAAGAAGTGATGCGCGACACGATGTACGAAATTCCCTCGGCCCGCGACATCAAGAAGGTGACGATTACGGAGGAGACGGTGGTAGAACACACTTCCCCGCTGATCGATACGCCTCCGCAGCTTCGGGCGGCGTCATAACTTGCGTTCCCGCATTCCGGCTGGAAGATCCTTCCAGCCGGTTTTATTCATTTTGGCCGCGGCCTCCCCATCGCGGCGTTTTCCGAACTTCCAAATCTTAAATTAAGGATGTAATATTCCATGGCGCGCACAGCGAGCACACGCACAAAAAAAGCCGCCGAGCGTCGCAAGGACGCGGCAGGCGCAACCCTGGAGATTCCACTTCTCCCTATCCGCGACAACGTCCATTTTCCACGGATGATCTTTCCTCTGTTCGTCGGACGCGAAAAGTCCGTACGAGCGCTGGATGAGGCGATGGCCGGCTCCCAGCAAATTCTGCTCGCGGCGCAGCGCGAGGTCGGCACGGAAGACCCGGAGCCCAGCGAAGTCTACTCCGTCGGCATCATCGCCGAGATCATGCAGATCCTCAAAGTCCCGGACGGCACCGTGCGCGTGATGCTGGAAGGCCTGGAGCGGGTCCGCATCGTCGAGTACATTCAGAACGATCCCTACTTCTTAGTGCGCGTCGAGAAACTGCCTATATTAGAG
>JAOQAA010000581.1 GCA_025963815.1 Capsulimonas sp. | reverse complement strand
ATCGTCCCCTGGTTTCGAATCCCGGAACCGGACGTGCTGGGCGCCGGCGGCGGCTTCGGCCGCAAGTTATTTGTCAAAGTCCTGAAGTCACAGAACGTCTGGAAGCCGCTGATGACCGGCGTCTTCGTCGGCCTGCTCCCGTGCGGCTTGACGTATCAGGCGCTGCTTCTCGGCGCGCTTTCCCAGGGCCCAGCGCAGGGCGCGCTCACTATGGCGCTGTTCTGCCTCGGCACCATTCCCGGCCTCCTCACCCTCGGCCTATTCGGCAACGCAGTCTTCGGCGGTCTTTTGACGCGTCCAAAGTTTCGCCTGGGCATGGCGCGCGTCTCAGCCGCGCTGATGGCCGCGATGGGCGTCGCGTTTTTGATGCGCGGCTGGGGTCAATTTTAATAATCTCCCATCCTATGGAACTTTCTCCCCAAGTCGTTTGCTACTGCGCATGGCAAACAAAATTTCACCTGCCGACCAGACAACTTGGAGGAACCCTTTCATGAACAAGCAGATCACCGCGCTCGCCGCCGCGCTCACGCTCATCGCGATCCACCCGACCCTCGCCGCCGATAAGATGATGGACCATAAGATGGCGGGGCACAAGATGGCCGGACATAAAATGATGGATCATAAGATGATGGGCCACAAAATGGCGCCGAAGATGACGGCGGCTCAGATGAAGAAGCATAAGATGATGATGGATCACAAGATGATGGACAAGAAGATGAACGGCGGCAAGATGGATAAGATGGACGGCGGCCACAAAATGGACGGCAAAATGTAGCCTTTTGAGGCTTACGATGAGGGCGGACGCTTCGGCGTCCGCCCTCTCTTTTTGTGAATAGGGTATACTAATGCCTATCAGCAGGAGGAAACGCAGTCCTTGAAACCATCTACGCTCACATCCGAGCAGAAGCGGGACATTATTGTCGCCGCCGCCGAAGACAAAAAAGCGAACTATTCGACGGAGATCGATCTGCGCGGCAAAACGCTGATCGCGGACTTCTTCATCATCTGTTCGGGCACGTCCAATATCCATATCCGGTCGATCTCGGACGGCGTCATTGAAGCCATGGAAGAGAACGGTATTCGGGCGCATCGTACGGAAGGATATTCCGAGGCGACCTGGATCGTGGTCGACTACGGCGACGTCATCGTGCACGTCATGTCCGAGACCGAACGCGAACACTATAAATTAGAGAAACTCTGGACCCGCGAAGTCGTTGCCGACCCAACCGGAACCGTCATCCTTCCCATCTCCGCCGCCCTGCGCGACGATGCGCACGCTCGGGATGAAGCGGACGAAGAAGGATCCGACGAAGAAGGATCCGATGAGGACGACACGGACGAAGACGATTTCGACGAAGATGACCTGGACGAAGCGCTGGACGGCGGCGACGATGAAGACGAACTGACCGCCCTCGATTCGAACGAAAAGGATCACACGGATGGTCCCCGCGCCTAACGACGACGCGACGCGCGCCGAGGACGGCTCCCCGCCGCTCTCCGGCGCGGCGCCGGTCTCCAGCGGCCAGACGCCGAGCCCAGCCGCAAGCCGGCCTCAGGATTCTTCCGAGGCGGACGCTCCCAGCTTCTCTCCCATCGAGCCCGGCGCGGCGATGTCGCGCGTGGCGGTGGAGCAGAAGCTGACCGCCGCCGGCATCAATCTTCGGCGCGGGCGCGCGGAAGAAGCGCGGCAGGGCGTGAACGAAGTGCTGACCGCCCTGCCGCGTTACGCCCCGGCGCATGAGATCCTCGGCGATATTGAGGCGTATCTGGGCAAGTATACCGAAGCATGCTCGGCGTACCGCACGGCTCTGAAAATCGAACCGGGCCGTCCCACAGCGGAACTGAAACTCGGACGCACCGCGCTGCGCGCCACGGAAGCCGCCGGAGGGTTCCAAACTCTTCAGGAAACAAGCTCCGCGCCGCTGGCGCGCACCGGCAATAGCATCGCGGCGTTTGCGTCTGCGGTGCTGCCCGGCCTCGGCCAGATCATGCAGGGGGCATACATCAAGGGCGCGGTTCTGATGGGCGTTTATTGCCTCGTCAACCTTCTGATCCTGATGCTGCCCGACACCAAGAACATCCTTCAGGACGTCAGCAGCATGCTGGCCCCGAAACACGCCGCAGGAGGCGCCACGCCGATCGGCGGGCTTTTCTGGTTTCTGGCGTTTGTCTCGACTGTCGACTGGCTGTTCGCCGTGATCGACGCGGGACGCGGAAATGACTGAAACAAACGCAGGGATCGACGCTCTAACGAAGCGTCACCCGTTTTGCGCGCAGCACAGCGAACGACCGATTATTTCAGCAACAGGAGCATTTCACTAGTGATGCAGAAAAACACACGCCTCGCCACGGCCGGATTGATCCTCGCGGCCGCGACGGCGCTTTCGGGCTGCAGCGGCAGCGGCACGGAGCCCTCGGCAAAGGTCCGCACCATTGATGTCGCGACCAATGTCCTTGATACCGCAAATAGCAACAAAGACGCCGGCAGCGTCCTGGTGAACGGTGCGCCGATCAGCACGACGAATTTGCAGTACGGCGCTCCCACCCCCTATCAATTTGTGGAAGCGAAGAATTCCTCATTTCAGGGCAGGTCCTATCTGACTCTCCCTCTCTATACCGATCCCACCACGTCGACGACGACAGCTGCTCCTTTGCCCGTGATCCACATGGATGTGACGGATGGGCAGCGATACACGGCGTACCTGGTCGGTCGGCGCGACGTGAAGACGCCTCTGACGTCCGATTTCTCAGACCTGGACACAGCGCATTACTTGAACGTGATCGTGCTGCCCGATAACCAGAACATTCCGCCGGTCGGACAGGCGAATGTGCGCGTTCTCGTCGCCGGCCCCGACATTCCCGCCGTGGATGTCCTGGTCAATGGATCGGCTCCCGCCGGCCTGACCAACCTGGTGTACAGTCCGACAGGGACAGCCACGGTGGATGTCCCCGTGACCGCCGGGACGCCCTCCTTCTCCGTCAACGCCGCCGGCACAACCACGGTGATCGTTCCCGCCAAGACGCTCAATCTGAGCGCCGGCAGCTCGTACACCCTCGTCGTGACCGAGCCGACCGGCGCGGCCTCGCCGGGCAATACGCCCGCCACCCCGCCTGTCGTCACGACGTACGGCCTCACGCTGGTGCAGAACTAAAAAAAACTCCCCCGCTTCTTCTTCATGTATTTGGAGAAGAAGCGGGGGAGTTCCCATGTTACGATCACGCGGCCAGCACTTCCCCGGCGGCGTCTTCCAATCCCCGAAGCATCCCTTGAAGCTGCGCCGGCTTGATCGGCTTGGACAGATAATCGTCCATCCCCGCGTCCAAACACAGCTCCCGGTCTCCCTCCATGGCGTTGGCGGTCATCGCGATGATGGGCGTGCGTCCCTCTGTCAAGGATTCCAAATGCCGGATCACGCGCGTCGCCTGCAAGCCGTCCATTTCCGGCATCTGCACATCCATTAAGAGTACGTCGTAAGAACCGCGGGTCCAGGCGTCCACGGCGGCGCGGCCGTCGGTGACGGCGTCCGCGCGGCATCCCCACTTTTCCAGCAGCTTGAGCGCAAGCTTCTGGTTGATCGGATTGTCTTCGGCAACCAGCACGCGCAAGCCTAATGGCTCACTCATGATCTGCTCGGAAGACGCCCCGGCGGCGGGCAAGACCGAGCCGGCGGCGCGGCGCTCCAATGGCAGTTCCAGCCAGAAGCTGCTCCCAGTTCCCACAACGCTTTCCACACCCACCCGGCCGCCCATCAGTTCCGAGAGCTGGCGGCAGATTGTCAGGCCCAGCCCCGCTCCTCCATACCGGCGGCTCGTGCTGCCGTCCACCTGCGTGAAGCTTTCAAAGATTGCTTCCAGCCGGTCTTCCGGGATGCCGACGCCCGTGTCACGCACGACGATGCGCAGAAGACTGTGATTCTCGTCCCGACTGGCTTCGTCGACTTCGATCGCAACGCCTCCCTCCGAGGTGAACTTGAGAGCGTTGCCGACGAAATTGGTCACGACCTGCCGGATTCTGAGTGCGTCGCCCCAGTAGCATCCCCGGGCTTCGCGCGCAATTCGATAATCCAGGGTCAAGCCGGCGGCGGCGGCGCGCGGCGACAGCATATCCACGATTTCCGCAACGATGTCGCCGAAGCGCATGTTTGTCGGGTCGATCGCCATCTTGCCGGCTTCGATCTTGGAAAAGTCGAGGATGTCGTTGATAATGGTGAGCAGCGATTCGGCGCTGCCTTGAATGGTGGCGGCATAGTCGCTTTGCTCCGCACTGAGCGGCGTCTCCAGAAGCAGACCGGTCATGCCCAGAACGCCGTTCATCGGCGTGCGGATCTCGTGGCTCATATTGGCGAGGAACTCGGACTTCGCCCGCGCCGACGCCAGCGCTTCATCCCGCGCCTGCCGCAGCGCTTCTTCCGCCAGTTTGCGTTCCGTCATGTCGCGAATAATGCCCGTAAAGAAGATCTCACCCCCGGATGTCCATGACGACAGCGACAGCTCCAGAG
>JAOQAA010000546.1 GCA_025963815.1 Capsulimonas sp. | reverse complement strand
TGGCTTTGGCACAGCAGCCTTTTTAATCCACACGACCCATAATGCGCTGACTTCTCATTACTCACGACTTCTAAATTTCTTAAACATGCCATGGTTGACAAAGACGGGAAGTTTCTCATATAGTATTTACCTATGTCACTTCCCTGTGATCGTCGCAATGCATTATTTGACTTTCACTCTTGGCCTGAAATCAATTTATTGCTTACTTGCCCAGTTTTTCATTGCATGCCCAATGTCGATCATTCTCGCAAAATTATTTCACAATGCATTCGAAAAACCATTTATTCAGCGTTAAAGAAATCATTTGCTGACCATATTAGACAATCTCCTTCACCCCGACTTGCAGCGTCGACAGGTCCCCCACCGACCACGCCGCCCCAGTAATCGGGTTCCGGTCAAACGATTGCAGATAGTCCACATAATTATTTCCGATGGAAACGGACGCTCCGACATTTGTCGTCGCGCCATTTCCCAAAACCGGAGCAATTTGTCGTATAATACCATCGTCCTTACGCGCCACCAGGTTCGTCTGCACCGCCTTCACCGTCCCCAGCCCACTTGGCGGAGCCGCTAGCGTGTACAGATCCACCTGCCCAGCCGTGTTAGAAGAGATGTAAGTCGCATCACCATCCTGCGTCGTGTCACCAACCGCCACCGCCTTCGGCGACGGCCCCGACAAAGCCCACTGCGACGCCCCAGCCACCGTCGCCGCAGGACGATCGACGAAGATACGCACATCACCCATATAATCGTTGTTATCAGGACCGGTCGTATCATTCGCGTACATATCGTCGTAGAATGTTGGTAAGATACTTCCATCTACAATAGGATTCCATATTCGATATTGGTTACATCCACCAGTTGTTATTGCCGTAACGACACTATTAAATGCAGCCTGTGGAACGCCATTTATGCGAAAATTTATACTACCAGTGGCAGCTGTAGTAAAATTGATTTTAAATTCAAAATAGTAATAGCTTCCAAAAGAATAAACAACACTGCTGGTCCCTATTAATAATCCATTGCCAAGATAGAATGATATTCTGCCTATAGAATCCAATTTAATATATAATTGCTCAGTATTATTATCCGTAAAGCTCCAAAGCCTACTCGCTCCGGAAAACATGGGATTACTAGTTTTCATAGCAAACCCAGTTACAAGTGTGGAATAACTCGCAGGTAGATTTTTAAGTATGCATTGTTGAGTCCCAGTGGTAAGGGGAGTACACTGGAGACCAGACCCAGTACGACCAGAACCAACAATATCAAATCCAACCCCAAGATTAGTATAGCTTTTTAGCGCCAAATCCACAGTTGTAATATTGTCAAAACTCTCTAAGAATATATTAGACATTAGTGAACCTCATGCGTACATATCGATTTCAAATTTCTTTTGATTTATTTATTAATTTGAATTATCTATTTTCAGAATATGCCAAAATTGCAAAATGAAGTACAGAACATGCCATTAACAAAAAAGTGAAAACACTGTTTTTTAACTGAATGAAAAATCTAATTTCTTTGCCTACAGCTTCATACTTTACGCCTCTCACCAAATCCCCACTCCTCCGCCGCACGCTCCTCGTCTGCGCGCTCATCCACGTCGCCTATCAAGCCTTCATTTGGATCCCCGCCGCCTTCGCCTGCGCAGCCAACGGGCGTGACGTCGATGTCTACTTCCGCGCGGCGCGGCATCTGCTGCGCCATAAGCCACTGTATGATCTCACACCCGGCCACTCGCCGATGTTCGATTATCTTTACTCGCCACAATTTGCCGTTGCGCTGACGCCATTTGTTCGCATGGGGCAGCATAACTTTGCGTCGGCGCAGTATGTCTTGATTGTGCTGGCGTTCTGGTATTTTGCGTATCTGCTGGCGAAGATCTCCCTGCCGAAGCCAACCCTGAACGCCGTGCTCCTCTGGGGACTGGCGCTGGCGGTGTCGCCGAAGGTTTACTTCTGCATGGGGATGGGACAGGTACAGCCGCTTTTGTGGGTCGCGTTCGCATTGTCGGTCATCAGTGATCGTTGGCGCGGCGTCCTGCTGGGAGTGACACTGCAAATCAAGACTTATGCCCTGGTTCCGCTAGTGTTTGCGGCTTGGAAAGAACGTCGAATGGTGGTTGTTCCCGCCTTGTTGGTCATCGTCGCCGGCATAGCGCTGGGGCTGCTGGCCGGTGGGTGGACAAAGTTTTGGGAGTGGCGGCAGGCGATTGAGTATGTCGCGGCGAACTCGGAGCTTCTGCGTCCCGACAACATCTCCTTCTCCGTTCTGGCGCTCCGCGGCTTTATGCCGGCGGGGTGGACCCCGCCGGCGATCCTGCCCGTTTGGGTCAGCGTCTACCTCAAACTGATGTCCATCGCCGGGCCGCTGTTCGTGTGGCGTCTCTGCCATCGTATGCCGACACAAAAGCAGTTCGCCTGGGTGAGCATGGCGGGCATGGTGTTCGCACCGATTTGCTGGGCGTTTTACCTCACCGCTGGCTATGTCCTCGTCGCGCTTTACCTACGAGATTATTCCCAATCGACTCTCGCAAAAGTGGAATCACAAGAATCAGACGAGCAGCCCGCCATCGCACACTCGTGATACAAAACGCCGATGCGCCCCTACCAATACACCCGCACGCGCTCGTGATCGATATCCTCAAACTCCACACCGTTCCGCCGGTATCGGAATTCGCCTTCCATTTTCTCAATCGGATAAAGAACGCCGTCAGGATACTGAAGCGCGGCGGCGGCCATCACCATGAATATCGGCCGCTGCAAAATTAGGTATGGCGGCGCGCCGGCCGCCCACGCCCCCCCCCACTCGCCGTTCTTGGCGCGAGATAGCAGATCCCCGAGCCCGCTATTCTCGGATCGGAAGACGGAATATAGATTAGACGATTGCCATTCGCCCCCTGGTAAACGGCGGCGTGAATGTCGAGTCGATCGCCAATCATCACCTGCGCCGTTGGCAAACGCCACCACCAACGCACGCCAATGCTCCATGCAAACGCCATCGCCGCAATGAGCAGCACACCGGCGCCGATCAAAACGCCTCGAACCGATTTAGGCAGCAGCCTCAAGAATTTCACTCATCACTCCTGCTTCTTTGAGACTTACTCGTCTTCCGCTTCCTCAGCGGCGACTGCTTTCAGCAACGCGTCAACGAATGTTGATCCCAATTCCGTAAACTCCTCATTCACGTGGTCCTGCAGGAAATAACAAGGCGTTTTTGCCTCCTCACGCAGCGCCAATGAATAGGACGTTGTTTGCGCCAGATAAAGATATGTCGCTTCGTGATCCACCTGGCGCAGGATATCAATGCCGTGAAAATCCCATCCCTCATACTGAAAGCCGTTGGTTTCCCGCAACAAAGCAGCATAGTCGCTAGGCGCTGCGGTCAGCATGCGCCCCAGCATCTGATCGATCTCGGCCTCCTGAGCAGGTGGTTTGACATCCGTTATCTTCCCATGACTGCGCAGCGCATCCAAAATCGGTGTTGCGGTAGGCGCTTCGCCTGGAGTCCGCGGCTGATCAGGCGTCATCAGGTCGATGTAAATTTCCAGAGACTTCAGCGTAAAGGGTTTCTCCAGCGCCGCACGTGGGGGGCGACTGAATTCCAGATTGGCGATCTGGCCGGCATGACAGATCACATCGCAGCGCACCGTCTCCCCCGACTGCGTCGTGATCCATAACCGCGCCGTGTGCACCTGCGCGTGTGTATTCGGAAACAATTTGAGGTTTGCCGTGTCGTGGGGCTGAAATTCAACCAGCTTATCGGAATATATTCGGGTGAGAGATCCAACGTCGGCAATCTGAGCGTCAAAAACAGCTTGTCCCGCTTCAGAAAGCCGCTCCCGCAGCCAATCTAAACACTGTTGTTCGTACGGTCTGCGTTTGGGCGAGCCATATAACAATCGGCTTAAGAAACGGTTCATTTTTGCAAACTCTCTCCATGTGGATATCTGATGAGGTCACTTCTCGCGCCCCAATACTCTGTGCCCCTGCCCCAGCGCCGCGCCGCCGCCTGTCCCATAAATACTCCTTGGAACTCGATCCAACTGCTGAACGGGTGGCGAAAATCTCTTTGGCTGGACAGCCTTTGCGAGATGCCGGAATGGGTCGTGCATGGAATGCCGTTGCGGCGTCACGTAATTGCCATTCCATTTCGAACGGCCGAACTTATTCAATATCCATTTAGAACCAGTTTTCTTCAAGTAACGATTGGGGATCCAATGTGAGAATTCCGTCGTCGAAGTCTTAATCCCGGACGCAGTTAGCCTTGCCGCCTCTTTTTTGCTAACCGCCACGCCAGCCGCCTTCAACCCACCCGCCCCTCCCATTAACGCCGAGTGAATGGTCCCAAGCGCTTCACCGGCATGATAGCCCAGGGAATCATATTGTACGGCATCATTGGCGTCTCCGACACCCAATGCCTCACCCAGATATTTTCGCGCAATTTTCGGAGCTCCAAACGCCAATGTATCTCCCCAGCCAGCGCTGACATTTGCAGTTGGCTGAAGCACATCGTGGCCAAAGAACACCCCAAATTCCGTATCGCTTGGATTGAACGGATTATGGGAGACCGGCGCGCTCTGAGGAATAGATCGTCTCTCCCTGGCAATATGTGAAGAACCTTGCCTCTGTTTGTTTCCAGGAGGCGCCGTGGGAGTTGTCGACATTGACCGGCTGTTTTTCACTGTCGACATATGGGTGGGCCGTATGGAATTGTGAACACGATGGCTCGATGAATTTCGGATAGGCGCACTCTGTTCTGGATGCTTCCGATCCGTGAAGTCCATCGAATGATGCGCGGCGTCATAATGCGCGCCAAAGCCTGGCTCATTGCGAGCGGCCGCAAACGTATATCCAGGAAGGCTTATCGGAAGTGTCCTGGCGCTTAAGGCGCTTTGAGCGCTTTTCAGAAATTCCGTTTGCGCTGGATTAATGACCAGTGGCTGTCGCTTTTTCGTCGATTTCACGGCCATGGTCTGCTTCTCCTTTATAAAATCGCTCATCTGTATACAGCACTCGCGGCGCCGGCGCCAACCCGGAAACATTCACAAGAAATATTTATTCCTGCCCGCCCGCCGCCGACATCGTTCGCGCCAGCAGCGGGTCGGAGGCCGCCAGCTTTGCGAGCAGCTGCGCTTTCCCGCGCTCGTACTCCACGCGCCACAGGTCAGCGCGGGCGGCGAGACTGGGATCCTCCAGGTTCTTTTGGGCGATCATCACCGCCGCGTAGAACACCAGCAGCTTCGTCAGATCGGGTGGAATCCAGCTCGGTTCGTCGTCCGCATCCACCAGTGGCGCAGGAAGGACAAAGCCGTTCGCCACCACTGTCTGCGAGGCGCTGGGAATCGGATACAGGCCGATCCCGTTCTGCCCCGTGTCGTACCAGTAGAGCGGCGTTCCCGGCGCGTCGGCGGCCCACGTCGGGTAGTAGTTCTCCAGCGCCGAACGGCTGCAATGAGTGAGAGCCGTCCCGCCCCACGCAACGCCCCGCGCGAACCAGAGCGTCAAACTTTCCGGGACCGTGAACACCGAAAGCAGCGCCGCCTGCGCGCCGCCCGGCCAGGAGAACGTTCCCGCCTGGAGAATGGGAAACGCCGACCGCGCCAGGTCCGCCGCCGCCTCGTTCAGATACTGCGTGATCGTCGCCGCCGTCGCGATCGTCGCCCCTGTTCCCGTGCCCGTCTCCAAATTGCCGGCGCTCGAATTGCCCGCTTCATTCAGCCGGTTCAGAACGTCGCGCTGCAAGGCGGCCAGTGACTGCGCCATATCGAAACCCTCCTAAACCGAAAGCGACTGAACCTGCGCCGAGATCGCCGAGGCGATCGCCGTGCACGCTGCGACATTGGGGTGAGTGCCGTCGCCGGCGTTCGTGTAGTTCGGCAGCCACAGCCCGGAGTTGCGCGCGGACTCCACGGCGTCCGCAACCTCGATGCACCCCGAAAGCGGCGACGGAACGGTTCGGATCCAGTCATTGAGCTGCGTTCGGATGCAAACGCCCGGCCCAAACCCCGCAGACTTCGGCGTCTGATTCACCGTCGTCGCATACGAGTCCGACGAGTTGGTCGACGGCGTGATCGTACATTGATAGACCTTGCAGCCTCGCAGCGACAGCGCGTTCCAGATATTGAGCAGGTCCGCCTGAATCTGCGCGAGCGTCCTCCCATTGCCCACGTCATTGACGCCAAGCTCCACCAGCGCATGCGAGCAGCCCCGCGCCAGCCGGATGCGCCGAGCGCGCGTGGTTCCCTGAAAGTTCAGCGCCTGCTCTCCGGACACGGACAGGTTGATATGTCCCACGGTCTTGTTGATCGCGCGAATGATATAACCGTTGTCGTTCGGGCTATCGGCCTGTCCCCGGAAGATACTGTCGCCAATCAACGCCAGCGTCGCTTGATTTCGAGGACTGCATGCGCCGACAATCGCCAGCGGATGGTAAGCAAAGGCAAACGCCGTGGGAACCGTTCCGCTCGTCGAAAGGTCCAACGGCGTCGCGCTCGCATTGTTGCCCTCGCCGTTCCCCGTTTGCGTCGTCAGTCCCACCGGCCACTTCTGCCCCGCGCTCGCCACCGTCACATAGGTCCGCGTATAAAACGCCGCGCCCGACACGATATCCACCCCGACCGGATCGGAGACCAGAATCCCGCCGGGCTTGATCGTCGCGCTGCGCTGCCCGCCAAAGAACAGGGGGTAAAACGTCCCACTCGGCGTCTCGATCGCAGCGCTGCTAATGGTAATGTCGTTCGGCCCGTCCACGTCGATATTATAGAAGTTGCCATAAACCACTTGCAGATCCGCGGCGGTCCGTGTGGCGTTGTGCTGCACCCGATACGTGCCGCCCGTCACCACGCCGTCGCTTAACCCCGAACTATACGACGAGCAGCGCGTCGCCACCACCGGCCGATTGATCACCGCGCCCGGATCGGCCACCCGATCCGTCACATTCGTCTTGGCCGCAAGCGCGCCGCCAAGACCGGAAATCTTACTGACATGGATCGCCAAAAGCGTTACCCCACCCTTCCCAGCGTCACAAAGTCGCTGATCGTCAGGATCGGATACGTCGCGTCCGGCGTATACGCCCCCACCGTTCCGTCCACGTTCCCCCCCAGTCCAAACGAGACATTCGCGCCAGTGATCCGTCCCACAAACCCCGTCGCCGCCTGCGGAACCACCGCCCCGCTCAGGTCCTTAAACGTCTTCGCCGTTGCGGCCACGGTCCCCGTAAACGCCGCTCCTTCCTGACGCCCATGCATATTCACAAAGTATCCTGAGACCGTCGCCGTCCCCGCCAGCGCCACAAACACATACGCAATCAGCGGCGCCGGCGTACTGGTCAAATCGACCACATAATTCGCATGCGTTGAAAAATCCGACATCGTTGCTTCTCCTTTTAAATGCTCCGCCCGGACTTGTCCGGATTCGGCCCCCAGCCCCCAATCCTGGGGGAAGAGGCTGGCGAGGGCAATTGTTAATCTTGGCGCACTGCCCCAAGACAGGAACAGAAACGCCCTCGCAAAACTCTTCCCCCAGGATTGGGGGCTGGGGGCCGAATCCGGCGCTAGGGGTGAGGGCCACTCACGCCACCCGCGTCGCCGCCGCGAACCGCCGCGTCTCGGCTTCCAGTTTGCCTTTTAATCCCGCGAACTCGTCCGCCAGCATCGCACGGCGCGCCATGTTCTCCGGCGATGGGTTCTGAATGATGCGCAGCAGCGCGGCCTTATACACCACCGCCATATGCGCCCGGTCCGGCAGCGGACACGCCGCGCTCATCGCCGCCCACCCCGCCCCCGGAACTCCATACCCTTCGACGACCAGGCCGTCCGTCTTCGCATAATTCGGCGCTGGGTATAGCACGATCTGATTGAGACCCGTGGGAACCCACGTCGCAGGCGTACCCGCCACCTCGTCACGCCAATGCGCCGACCATCCATCCATCGACGCAATCGTCGCGCTCCCGATCGTCCGGCGCGCCCCGCTCGCGTCATAGACGCTCACCGCCTTCACCTTCGTGATCTGCGGCGCGCAGTACTCCGCCTGCCCCGCGACAAGATCCGCCGTCGCCGTCGTGTAAAAGCAATCCGTCGCCCGCGCGATCTCATCAGCCGCCGTGCTGACCAGGCGGCTCCACGCGAACGGGTCGGCGTCGCCGGCGGCGCCAAAGAACTCGCCCAGCAGATCGCGCCCCTGAATGATCATCTCCTGCCTGGTCATACGCACACGCTCCTTCGCCTCTCGGCCAGCGCCTCACCGCGCCCTACTCGATCGCATCCGTCTCCTGCGGCGCCACCGTCAGCCCCGGCGCTTCGCGCTCATGCTCCGGCTTCTGCGCCTCCACTTCACCCGCCCGCACCAGAATGAGATACACCTCCTCGGGCACATCCACATACTCGCCACGCTTGATAAAATAGAAGTGACCGTTGACGCCCACCGTCAACGCCCCTTCCTTCTTCTGATCCTTCTTGCCCAGCTCATGCCGCAATCGGATCCGATACTTCGCCTGCGCATCCAACTGCTGCTTCACCGTCAGCACCGGCGTCTCATCCGCCGCCGCCGTTTCTTCCGCCGTGATCGTTT
>JAOQAA010000523.1 GCA_025963815.1 Capsulimonas sp. | reverse complement strand
GTCCCTGGGGATTGCCGAAGCCTGGAGTGAGGTACGAGTTAATGATATGCGTATTCATGGCGTAGGAGACTTCGTACATCGGCGGATTTGCCGATGGCTGGCTCGGCGTTTTATCGTCGGGACAGAGGTATACGCCGGTCGATTTGACATATGGATAGATTTCACCCGCCCATCCAATGCCGAAATGGTCATTGCCGGAAAGGACGTTGGGGATGGATCCGCTGGGGAACGTCTCGTCGTTATCCTGGATATACTGCATGAAGCCAAGACCTAATTGCTTTTCATTGGAGAGACAGCTTGTCTGCCGAGCCTTCTCTCGCGCCTTGGCGAAGACAGGGAAGAGGATGGCGGCAAGTATCGCGATAATTGCGATAACGACGAGCAATTCAATCAAAGTAAAACCGAAAGATTTGCGTGATTGTGCGGAATTCATTTTTGTAAATCCTATAAGATGAAAAGAAGTTAATCGGGACTGATGTGAGTATAGCACTACTAGTATTGCATGTCAAGAATTATTTATAAAACGCTCCTTTGCTCATGGCGTTCGTTAAATCGCGCTCCAGGTGCCGGCGTAATTCGGGAAGTTATTGTCGCCCGCGAAGTCAGCGCCGGCGGCGTTGTTGAAATAGGATCCGGCGGGTGTCGGCGCGCTGGTGGGCGTCGCGGCGTCATTCGCGCCAGGGCAAATTTGAGAAGGCCGTACCCATTTGGCGTGGCCGTCCGAGAAGAGATAGCTCGCCCCTTCGGTATGCCGTCCATCCTTCTGGCTGATGTCTTTGTTGTAGCCGCCGACATAACCCGTAGCGCCCTTGACCGTAGGCGAATCCGAGCCGCCATGCACCTGACCATCAAAGAATGCATTTCCGGTGCTGCCTGGGGAGACATTGTCCACGGCGCCGCCTTCGTTCGGAGTTGAGATGCGACCAAATGCGTTTGTACATTCGGAAAGCAGCACGGTCTTGGCGGGCGAGGTAAACGCAGAGAGTTTGCCGAGCGTCGTCGGCAGGCCATTGCCGGCATTGAAGCTGTTCGGGATCAGAGCGTTATACGCGTATGAGACAGGATAAACCGGCGGGACGGCGCTCAGATTGCCGGTCGTGGAATCGTCCGGGCATTGGAATATGCCGGTGCTCTTGACGTATGGATAGATCTGCCCCGCCCAGCCGGCTCCCAAGTTACCGCCGAAATTCAGCTGCGAGCCGATGGGAAGAGTCTCATCGTTATCCTGGCTGTATTGCATAAATCCCAAACCGATCTGCTTCTCGTTCGAGAGACAAGATATTTGTCGAGCCTTTTCGCGCGCTTTCGCAAAGACAGGAAAGAGAATAGCGGCCAAAATCGCGATCATTGCGATAACCACGAGTAATTCTATCAAAGTAAATCCACGTAAGTTCTTCGATTGATACGTCTGCATTGTCCGAACCTCCAAAAAGTATGATAATCCAACCCGAAGCCGGGGTACAACTACTATAGCACAACTAGTATTGCATGTCAACAGAATTTTCTTGCTCGCATTTCATACACGGAAATTGGCGTGGAATATGGGCTGTGGATCCTACTTGCCCATAGTATCCGCCGTTTGTCCCAAACGAACGATGGCGCGCTCGACGTCTTCAGACCAGAAGGCGGCGTTCAGGCGAATGCAGTTTCGATACTTTTGTTTGGCGGAAAAGAGGGGGCCAGGCGCGATGGTCATTCCCGCCGTCAGCGCCCATTCGTAGAGCTTCAGCGCGTCGACACGCGGGGGACACTCGACCCACAGCACGTAACCGCCTTCGGGGCGGGTAACGCAGGTTCCGGCGGGAAAGGCGCGGCCGACCGCCTGCCCCATCAGCAGCACCTGCCGGGCGTAAACTTTGCGGATCTTACGCAAGTGGTGGTCGTAGCCGCCGTTGGCGAGGAAATCGGCGACAGCCAGCTGGGTTGGCGTCGGGCAGGCGAGGCTGCTCGTCAGCTTCAGGCGCGTCATTTTGTCCATGAAGCGACCGGCGACCGCCCACCCCACCCGGTATCCCGGCGCGAGGGTCTTCGAATACGACGAGCAAAGGATCACCCACCCGTCTCTGTCAAACGCCTTGCAAGTCTTTGGGCGCTCGTCCGCGAAGCCGATGTCGCCGTAGATATCGTCCTCGATCAGCGGGATCTCCCGCTCGGACAGCATCTCCACCAGTTCGCGCTTGTGATCGTCCGGCATGCACCCGCCCAGCGGGTTGCTGAAGTTGCTGACGACAACGCAGGCGCTCACCTCATTTTCTCCCAGGGCGTAGCGAAGCGCCTCCAGACTGATCCCCGTGCGCGGTGATGTCGGGATCTCCAGCGCTCTCAGCCCCAACTGCTCGATGCATTGCAAGATCCCATAGTACACCGGCGATTCGATCGCGACGGTGTCGCCCGGCTGGCAGACGGCCCGCAGCGCGAGACTGATCGCTTCCTGGCTGCCGCAGGTCGTCAGGATCTGGTCGGGCGAGAGCGTGCATCCAGCGCCAAGCGCGCGCCGCGCGATCTGCACGCGCAGCGCTTCCGCGCCGAGCGGGCCGTTGTACGCCACGCTCAGGACGCCGTGCCGGCGCGTGACCGCCGCGATCGTCCGGCTCAGCTTGCCGATGGGAAGCAGTTCGGGATTGGGGATCGCCGCGCCCAGGTGCAGAAGATTGGGGTTGCCGATGTCGCGCATCAGCATTCCATGAAAGTCGCTGAGACTGACGGCGGTGGGGGTGCGAGATGGGCGCGAGACTTCGGGCTCGGCAGGCGCCTCCTGCCGCGCGAGACGCACGTAGTATCCCGACTGCGGACGCGCCTCGATCAATCCTCGGTCTTCCAGGACCCGGTACGCCTCCATCACCGTCGAAATACTCACTTGCAGCTGCTGGCTGAGCTTGCGCACGGACGACAAGCGGTCGCCCGGCTGGAACGTACCCTCATCGATCAGGCGCGTCACACGCGCCGCAACCTCTTCATAAAGCGTCCCGGATCGGACGCCATTGTCTTCCGTGGTAATCATGCCTCCATGATACCTGCCCTCGCTCTATAAGCATAGGGGCAATCCCCTCCAATCATGACCAGTACAGTGGAATATTTACCAATCTGTACCGGTCACAATTCACGGAGTCTACGTCTGTACTCTTCACGCGCATCCCGCCATAATAGAGTCATGAAAGCGCAAACACTCAATGTCGAGCAGGCGCCCGCTCCCATCCGAACCGACACGGATCGCAAGTCCAGGGACGCGGACGAAGTTTCATTGATTTCCGGCGGCCTGTTCCGCCTGGACGCTCGCCGGACCGGCGGCGCCGTCGCCTGCCTTCAAGGCGAATGCTGGGTAACACAAGAAGGCGACGCCTCCGATTACCATCTCTCTGTCGGAGACATATTTCAGATCACACGCCGAGGACGCGTCCTCGTGCAGGGCATGGCGCGAGGAGCGCGTGTTCGCGTGGATTGAGGATTGCGAACCGCGAACGCCGTTACTTCTTATTAAAGAGGTTCATCGAAATCCCACTGGGCTCACGGGTACAATAATCGCAGGAAGGCATCAAGCGGAAAAACACGCCGCGAGATGTCATCTTGTGATTTTGGGAAGAGATTGCCCATGAGGAGTACGATTGAGAGACAATCCTGAAATTAGGGAGGACGCCGCCCGCGAGAGAGACTCGGAAAGTCCCATGGAGCTTTCCGAGATCAACCAGGGCGAACAGCGCACCGAGCAGTTCCATCAGTGGGACGCCACTCATCGGCAAACCTGGCGTCCTCTCTGGCACATGGATATCGTGCCGCTCCCGGAGATGCCTCTCTTCCTGTACCCAATGTCCATCAGCGTACAGGCCACAAACGACCCGCGCTATACGGCGGACGGGCATCTGCGCGCGGGGCAAGATTATTGCTATTTCTGCTACACCCTTGCCGGCACAGGTGGGTTTTCGGATGCGCAGGGTATGCATTATGTGTCCGAGGGCGACGCGTTTCTCACCGAAATCTCCGACCCGGAAACTCGCTATTTCTATCCTGGAGTAGACCGAAAGCCATGGGAGTTTTTGGCGTTCAACTTTCGCGGCCTCGCCGCCCGGGCGATGACGCGTGAGCTGGTTTCGAATTACGGGTCAATCTACCATCTCAGCCCGCAATCGCCGATCATCAAGCGAATGCTGGGCTTTGAATCCTCCCCCTACACCACCATCCACCCACACGCGCTCGACGGCGCCGAGATCGTTTTGGAGCTTCTGCTGGCTCTCGCCGCATCCGCCCGCGAGCGTGCGGAGCCCGATCCGGCGATGGACCTGATCAAGCAGGCCCTGGAGATTATCGACCGAGACTTGGAGCTGGATCTGAATGTCGGCACGCTCGCACGGACCATGGGCGTAAACCGCGAGTATCTCTCGCGCGCGTTCCAGAAGTGCGTTCAGCGCTCGCCGAAGGAAATCCTGATGGAGATGAAGATCCGCCGCGCGAGCTTCCTGCTCAAGGACACGGACATCTCCATCAAACAGATCGCGGCCCGTTTGGGCTACTCCGATTACACCAACTTCATCCGCGCCTTCCGATCGATGACCAAGATGACGCCCAGCGAATTCCGCCAGCACGGAAGCATCTCCCTGCCCGAGCCGCTACGGCGAAAAGACGGCGCGGATTAGATCCTGGCGCCCAAAATACCCCCCCCCTCCCAGAATTGGGAGAGGGTGGCGCGGAGCGCTAGGTGATGGCCGGTGTTAATTCGCCTCCGAGCCTGCCGAAGTGACGATCACCGCAGGCTTTTCGCTGACGGCGCCGTTGGCGCTGACGGACTTCACGACGATCGGTTCCGAGGCTTTGACCACCGGGGTCGGGTCGGACGCGCCGAGTGCGTCGGCGATGGCTTTGAGCGCGGCGGGGTTGCCGGCGAGGGCCTTCGCGATGGCGTCTGCCTGCGCTTCGTTGTCGAGCGGCTGGCCGGTGAGCTTTTCGACGACCGGACCGACCAGCTTGCCGAGGCTGCCGATGAGATTATCGACCGGGCTCGGGCCGCTGCCGGTGGGCGAGTGTCCGTTGGCGCCGTTCTGCGGCGTCGCGCCGCCGAGGAAGCCGTCGGCCATGGCGCGGATGCCGAAGCCCTTCGCCATGTTGTCCATCATCTTCTGCGCCGTCTCAGGCGTGCCGTACAGGGTCATATTGCCCTTGGACAGGAACTGGCCGAGCGCCTTCGCGAACTCCTGCTGCACTTCTTTGTCGGCCTGGATTCGCAGTTTCTCGACTTCGAGCCGGATACCGGCTTCGGCGAACTCCTGGCGGTTCTCCAATTGCCGGCGTTCGACATC
>JAOQAA010000521.1 GCA_025963815.1 Capsulimonas sp. | reverse complement strand
CGATCGAGAAGAAATTCACTTCTCGTGCGAACACGTTCGCCAATAGCGCTGCCGAGGGCACTTCCATCATCATGCCGATCGGGAGGTCGCGCCTGAAGGGCACGCCCTCGTCTTCCAACTCCTCCATCACGTCGCTCAGGACCATGCGCGCCTGGCGCAATTCCATGAGCGTCGAGATCATGGGGAACATGATCCGCAGGTCGCCCAGCACGCTCGCACGCAAAATCGCGCGCAGCTGCCGTTTGAACATCGGCATCTCGTGCAGGCAGAGGCGGATGCTGCGGTCGCCCAGGAACGGGTTAGGTTCGGGGGCGAGGTTCTTACGGTGCGGATCGTACTTGTCTGCACCCAGGTCAAGCGTCCGAAGCACCAGCGGCCGGCCGTCGAGGCGGCGCATGCATTCGGCGTACGCCTTGTAATGATCCTCTTCGGTCGGTTCGCTCTTGGAGTTCAAGTATAGGAACTCCGTCCGATATAAACCGACGCCTTTTGCCCCGCGGGTGATCGCGTCGTCAATTTCGTGGGCGAATTCGATATTCGCCTGCAAATTGATCTCGAATCCGTCCTGCGTCACCGCGGGCAGATCCTTGAGCGAGCCGAGTTCGATCGCCACCTCGGCCTGGCGAACCTCTTGGAGCCGGTACTCGACGATCTGGTCATCCGACGGGTTGACGATGATCGTGCCGCGGGTGCCGTCGATGATGACGCGATCGCCGCTGTTGAGGCGCGACGAGATATCGCCCATGCCGACGACGGCGGGGATACCCATCGCGCGGGCGACGATCGCCGTGTGGCTCGTGCGGCCGCCGACATCGACGGCGAAGCCTTTCACGCGGTTCTTGTCGAGCGCGGCCGTCTGCGAGGGCATCAAATCGTGGGCGATGATGATGACGTCGTTGGTGAGCCGCTGGAGCTCTTCGTGACGGCGTCCGACGAGGTTGCGGATGATCCGCTTCTCGATGTCGTAGATGTCTTTGACGCGCTCCTGGAAGTAGCGGTCGCTCATCCGCTGGAACGTGCTGACGAGCTTGCGCATCGCGGTCGCCGTGGCGTATTCGGCCGTGAAGTGGCTGACCTTGATGTCGTTGATGATCTGGTTGACCAGCGCCTTGTCGCGCAGCAGGCCGATATGAAAATCGAAGATCGCCCCGATCTCTTTGCCGGCCTGTTCGGTGGTGGTATCGCGCAGCTTGCCAAGGTCGTTGACGGCCGAGTCGATGGCGCGGTTGAGGCGCGTGAGTTCCACGTCGACGGCGTCCGGGTCGATCCGCCGATTGGGGATGACCAGGTCTTCCGCGTCGAGCACGACGGCGGTCGAAATCGCGACGCCGGGTGAGACGCCTATGCCTTTGAGAATCTCCATCTTTACGAAGCTGAGAGCGGGGAGTCGAGGGTTGAGAGGTGCATCTTGCCTCTTTCAACCGTCAACTTGCCGACTCTGAACTGTTCCTACTCTTCTCCAAATTTCTCATCAAACAATGTCTTCAACGCCTGACAGGCGGCCTCGGCATCGTCGCCGTCGGCTTCGATCTTCAGCGGCGTCCCCTGGGTGGCCCCCAGCGTGATCATCCCCATCACGCTCTTGCCGTCGATGATCTCGCCCGTATCGTCGGTCGGCTTCGTCACCGCGACGTTCGAGGCGAATCGATTCGCGACGTCGACAAATTGCATCGCCGGCCGCGCGTGCAGGCCTTCGATGTTCAGCACCACGACGTCGAGAGTCACCTTCGGCATTCCCATCCACTTCCGGTCTTCGGTTCCGGTTTCACTTCGGCCTTCACTTCGGCTTCACTTCGCCAGTTCGACTGCGTCGGCTTCACTTCGCCGCGGCGTCTGCCTCATCGAGCAGTGCCATCACCTTCTCGGGCGTATCCGCCAGCCTCAGGCTGCGACGGAACGCTTCCTCTTTCAGACTACGGAACACGACCTCCATCGCCTGAAGATGCTGCTGGTCGTGCCCTTGCGGGCTGAGCAGGATAAAGACGACGTAAACCGGCTTACGGTCCAACGCCTCGAAATCGATCCCGCGGGCACTCAGCCCTACCGCCCCCACTAATTGACGGATCCGCGGGTGCTTCACGTGCGGGGCAGCGACCCCGCGTCCGAAACCGGTCGTGCCACTGTTTTCGCGGTCGAGCATCGCATTCACGATCTCGTCTACCGCACTCGGATCGAGCCCGCCGGTGGCACTCAATGCCGTCACCAACTCACGGATCGCCCCGTCGCGGTCTTGCGACTGCAGTGACACGACGACCGAGCCGGGCTGGATGAAATCTCGAAACTTCATGGCTTGAATGGCCCGCGCCGCGATCTGACTTGCTGCTGCCCGATTCAGCCCGGGTGCTTGCGGTTCTTGACCAGCTTGTGATGGTCACTCATCTGGCGTTCGAGCGTCTTTACGCAGTGATCGACGCAGAGATTGGCATCATCGCCCTGGTGCTTGGAAATGAAGAGCTTTTTGTGTTCGCCGGTGACGATGATCTCGACCTCGAAGGTCTTGGTCGCGCGGTCGGCGATGTCGAAAATGATCTCGATCTCCTGGATGCGGTCGTAATACCGAAGAAGCTTGAGCGACTTCTCCTCTGCGTACGCCCTCGCGGCCGGGCTAGGGGCCATGTGGCGGGTTGTAAAAACGACGTTCACTTCGTTATCTCCCTCGAAAGGGCGCCCGGCAACGGCGTCGCCGGATGCCCGGACAGGCCGCAATGGCCCGCCCCATGCGACGCGACCTACAGGCGGCAGTGCGCCTGCGGTTGTCAAGCCGGGCGACTATACTGGAAATGGTCCCCTATCGGCA
>JAOQAA010000515.1 GCA_025963815.1 Capsulimonas sp. | reverse complement strand
CTTCCCGTACCACCCCTCGGGCATCTCCGCGCCCACGAGCACCCGCAGCCGATGGTCGCGGTCGCGCAGTCGGCAGAGGATATCGTAGGTATCGTCTTGCGAGCGGTCGTCTAAAACGATGACTTCGAAGTTCGGATAGTTCATCGCCAGCAGCGACTGGACGCACGCTTCGATCGTGGCTTCCTCGTTCCGCGCGGGAACAAGGACGGAGATCATGGGCAGGTCGCTGTCGGCGACGCCGACCAGAGCGCGCGGCTTACGGAAAAAAAGAAAATTCAGGGCCGCCGTCCCGGTCATGGCGAGGGTGGCGAAAAGCACGGCGCTGTGATAGAGGATCGAAGGGGTCATCTGCGTCCATTATACCCTGCGCTGCTTTTCGCCACCCGAATCTTATCACTGGTTCCGAAGACAATCACGCGGCCAGGTATAATCCACACATGCACGTGGCGCTCGACCCATCCGAAGAAATTCCTCATGTCGAATGGCTGCACGCGACGCCTGGCGCCTACGAGTGGTGGTACTTCGACGCCGTTTCCGATAGCCGCGAGTACGCCTTGACCGTCATCTGGTTTCTTGGCAACCCTTTCTCACCGTACCACCGCGCCGCCGCGTTGGGACGCCCCGCCGACCCCTTCGACCACAACGGCCTCTTCTTCGCCCTGTATCGTCATGGGCGGCTCCACGCTTACCACTTCTCGCGCTTTCCCATACCATTGGTGAACGCGGCGCCCACACCGCCGCTCTGCCTGCAATTCGGCCCGTCGTCGCTGACGCAAGAAGCCTCGGAATACCGTCTGAGACTCACCGACGTGAATGCCAACCGGCGTAGTCTGCGCGCATCGCTGGATTTCACTGCGCCAATTGCTACTTGTACGCACGGAGAAGCGCCGGAGGCGGCGCCCAGGCATCTCTGGCATCCGGCGGCGCCAAGCTGCCGGGTCGCCGGCCGCATTGCATTGGGCAGCGCCATGAACCATGAGACGGAAGAGATCGCCTTCACGGGGGACGGTTACCACGACCACAATCGCGGCGTTTTACCGTTCGCCGCCGATATCCGCGAGTGGTATTGGGCGCGGGCCGCGCTGCCGAACGGCGGAACGCTGGTCATCTACCACACACGGCTCACTACGGGGGGATGGAATACCGATCTCATGCTGTTCGAGCATGGGGTTCTGAAGCGCCACGTTATAGACGTACGATGTCGCCTAGGCCATTGGCGTATGAATGCATTCGGGCTGGCTTATGCGTCTTCACTGATCGTGGAGGGGGAGGGAATTCGGGCGA
The DNA here is from genome assembly GCA_025963815.1 of Capsulimonas sp. Classification (GTDB taxonomy): domain Bacteria; phylum Armatimonadota; class Armatimonadia; order Armatimonadales; family Capsulimonadaceae; genus Capsulimonas. The sequence continues at coordinate 1,218 of JAOQAA010000515.1, read as the reverse complement.
ATGTCCGTTTTCGAGAGCGATTAGATAGCGCCCCATTTTACCTGCGCATGCTGTGTGACGTGGAGGGAGAGCTGAAGGGCGCTGCGCTGGCCGGGCACGGAATTGGGGAGTATCTGAAGCCGCGCGGCATGGACTGGGCGCTGACGGCGTCGGCCATGAAAGCAAGGATCGTAGAGCAATGAAACGCCTCGGGCCGGTCGCGCCGATTGTCGCCGTGCTTTCCGTCGCCGGAACCTTGCTGACGTTTCTCGCCCTCCGCCTCTTTAACCTTCCCGCCTCCGGCGCGCCATATCACTGGGTTGGCCTATGCGTCACACTACTCCTGACCACATGCTTTCTCTTTATCTTCATCGCTCCCTGGCGCTGGGGCCTTCCGATCCTCACCCATCTTCCCATCCACAACAATCAAGTCGCTCTCACATTCGACGACGGCCCATCCCCCGACATAACCCCCCGCATCCTCGACGTCCTTGCCTCCGCCGGCGCGCACGCCACCTTCTTCGTCCTGGGAGAACAAGCCCGCCGCCATCCCGACCTGATCCGCCGCATCGCCGCCGAAGGCCACACCCTCGCCCTCCATGGCGACACCCACCGCGCCATGGTGTTAATATCCACCTCGGCAATCAGGCGCGAGATACAATCAACCCAGGAAGCCATCACAGCGGCGTCTCCCGAAATCCCCACGTCCACCCTGCTGCGCCCGCCATACGGCTTCAAATCCCCAATGCTCCTCATCGCCGCGCGCTCACTCGGCGTCCATCTCACAACCTGGAGCCTCGACCCCGCCGACTACCTGCGCCACGACCCAGCCAAGATCGCCGCCGCTGTGCTAAGTCGCGTCAAACCCGGCGACATCATCCTGCTGCACGACGGAGCGGGGCGTACTGCAACGGCCGACGCGCTGCCTGCGATATTAGCCTGTTTGCAGGACCGAGGATTTCAATGCGTTGGTCTGAGAGATGGCGATATTGGCTGAGAATGTCTTTGCCGAAAATTATGCATCATAACGTGACTCGACAGAAACATCAGCCCATAAAACAGCGCAAAAACAATGGCGAACGCTGTCAATATCAAGCCGCACCATTTCGCGGCGATATCCATCCACGTTCGCCTTCTTCGCTCAGAATACATTTCCACACTGTTTTTCGGAAGCGGCGGCCATTGATCGGGCTCTGGCTCCATTCCAAGAAATCCATATCCCATATACATTCCCTTTAG
>JAOQAA010000513.1 GCA_025963815.1 Capsulimonas sp. | reverse complement strand
AGGCGCCGTCGCCGGTGGAGTTGTCTGAAAAGAACGGCGAAATGGCAAATTGCGGTCGAATTTGCACGAGCGCGCCCGGCAATGGTTTGGACCCATGGAGCACGCGCACGATCGTTTCTCCAGAGCCATTCGGAATAACCAAATCCCCCTGGTATCGGCTGGCTCTTTCGCCGGGAAGCGCACTCCCCGCGACTGCTTCCGTGGAAGTGCGGGCCAGCGGCCGGCCGGACGGGATGGCGTACAGTGTGAGCGCGTCGTAATTGCGCTCGCTCGGCAGATTGGCGATGGTAAATCCGCCCGCAGCGTCTGTCTTGGCCGTGAAAACCTTCTGCGCGCCGCCATGCCCGTCGAAATAGGCGTAAACCGCGTAGACCTGGACGTCACTCATCGGGCGCCCCGCCGTATCCGCCACATGGCCGCTGACGGAGGGAGGGGCGCTGCTGGGCTTGATCTCCACAAAAGGATCGGTGTGGGACGCACGGGATTCGATCCGCGCGTTCTGCATCTCCTCGCCGGGCCGGACGAAGATCTCCCGCAGCAGCGCCTCACCTTTGCCGCCGGAAACGCTCAAATAATACTGGCCGGGCAGAGTGTCCCGCAGCGTAAAGCGTCCTGCGGGGTCGACGGCGGCTTTGGGGGCGCGCCATTGAAACTCCCCAAGTCCATAACGTCCCGGCTGAACCGTCGCGCCGGGAGCAATCAGAGAGGCGTCAACGGTCCCTGAAATCTGAGCGAAGCGCGCCAGGGGAGGGACCGCCGGGGCGGCGCCATGGCTGGGAAGCGCCTCAAAGTATCCGGTCGAGCCAAAGCCGGCGTCCGGGGCAGCGATTAGCATCCGCAGCAAGCCCGGGTAAGAGCGCATTTGCAGGCGCCCTCGCGCATCCGTCACGCCGGTGTGGACGAAGGCGCCTGAATAATTCCACGGATCCGCGAGAACGACTTCGACATTGTGGTTCGCGAGCGGCTTGCCGTCGGGCCCCCGCAGCGCAAGCGACACCAGCGCCGTGTCCGGGGCCACGACCGAGAGCGCCGCCCCGTTCGCGCTCCACGTCGTCTTGCAGAGACGCGTGGCGCGCTCCATGATCGACCGAGTTTCGAAATCCGAGCTGTCCGCTGAGAAGAGAACCGTCGCAGCCTTCCAGGAGCGCATGTCGTCCGGAAGCGCATAACAGCTTGGTCCGGCCTGTCCCGGGGCCGCGAAGACCATCGCCGCCGCCGGAACACGCCAGGTGAACTTGCCCTGGTCATCCGTCACCACCATCGGCGGCCCGTCCGTGATGTCTGGGCATTCGTTTGCCGTCAATCCCAAGAGATACAGCCGCGCCCTCGCCAGCGGCTTCCCAGTCTCCGTGACGGCGACACCATGGATCACATGAACCGGCCGCATATCCTGCGCGCCCGTCGCCGGCGCAAGAACCACGCTCGCCAGCGCGACCGCCGCGATCCAATAATATCGATGATGCATCTCGCTTCTCTCTTCGTTCCCCTGCTATGCCGCACATGCGTTAAGACCCGCGCTTCATGAAATACTTCGAGAGTTGGGAGGGAGAAATGTTTCAGTTTTCAACTGATTGAAATTCCTGCCTTACAGAGAGGGCGGAATGTTAGGACTTTCGCCTCATGTATCGTCGCTGTAATTTTGATATCATCGCATTAAGAAATTCCGCTGTCCTCGCCAGGAGATCGCCACATGATGTACCCGCCCACGCCGCCGCCGACCTATCTAGATCACGACACCGCACTTGCCTATCTTCTCCGGCTTACAAACCGCACGGATGTCGATGGCGACGAACGCGAAGCGGCCATCGAGTTCGTGCAGGAGGTAAACGGCTTGAAGGACGCGATCGAACGCGCCGCCGACTATTTGCGGACGACACAGTCTCAATTCCAGACGTTTTCTGCGGATTTGCAAAGGTTCAAACTTCAGGTCGAATCTTACCCGAAGATGACGAGCTGGCAAGACGATGAACTCGCCAAAAGCGTCGACGTGCATGTGCGAGCCACGCAATCCGACTTTCAGTCGTTTCTTGCCAGCTTTCGACAGCGCCGGAGCGCTTTGCGCGACAGTTATCCCGAAGGGCATGTTCTGGGGTCGGCTGTCGTTGTGTCCCTGAGCATGGACATTATTCATCGCGATGTCTTTGGCGTCGGATCGCTGCTGGAGATGAGTAGTATTATTCCCGTCAGCCCCATTCCTGAAGAATTTGCGCCGGTGGGCGGATCGATAAGAGATTACGACTTCGATCCTGTTTCCGCGCGGCGTGAGACGGATCTTCTTCGCGAGCAGCAGCTTGCTCTTCTGGCCGATTACTCCCTGATTCATCGCGACATGGCTCAGCGAACCTACGAAGTCGATCCTCTAGCGAAGACGCTTATGCAGAAATGGATCGATAAGAATGAACTCGATTACGAATCCATTGTTGTCATACAAACCTTTTTTGCGTTTTCCTGCCGTCACGCGGAGCCGGAAGTCCAGGAACGCCTGCTGCCGATAGCGCAGTATTGCGCCGACCACCGCACTGCGCTTTCATTTGCTTTAATGGAAGCTATTGTCTTGATGTTCGACGCGGCGCGATGTCTTTATCGACTGGGGCGGTACTTGGACGCTTTACCAATGTACCGGCAAGGGTTTGCGACCTATCAATTGCTATCGCCTCACTTTGATGGATCGACCGAGGGCATTGGGGAACTGGATGGCGAGATAGATCTCAATGAGAACGATGCGAAACCCCTCTGCGATAAGGCTGAAGTAATTTATCGACGATTAATGGGAGAGCCGGATGAGGCTAAGAACCCTTTAGATCACGACACGGCCCTCGCCTATCTGCTCCAGTTGACAAACCGCACGGATGTCGATGGCGACGAACGCGAAGCGGCCATCGAGTTTGTCCAGGAAGTTGATAGCTCGGAAACGGCGATCGAGCTGGCCGCCGCCAATCTGCGCGCCACGCACTCCAGCTTCCGGACATTTCTTGACAAGTTTCAGCAGCGCGTGAATGACATGAATACGGCTGGCCTTGATGAGGATCTGCTGGCGTTGTGCAAGATCGTGTTTCTCAGTTTAGAGGACATTGGACACGAATCACAAAGCGCAGTCGAGTTACTTTGTCTCGTTGTTTGGGCTCATTTCAGTTGCATTCCCGATGTGCTTGCGCCCGTCGGCGGATCGAAAATTGATCACGATACTGACGCCGTTTCCACCGGGCGCGCGATGGCTCTTCTGCGCGAGCAGCAGCTTAGTCTTTTGGCGGATTACGCTCTTATTCATCGCGACACGGAACAACGAACTTTTGAAGTCACCCACACCGTTCAGGCCGTTCTTAAATTCATAGCCTATGAGCCCTGGGGTAAAGATTGCATTCTAGGACTGATTGTGGCTACGTTAGAGGCGTTTGCTGCCAATCTCACGGATGCAGACGTGATGAGACGCTTGCTGCCAGTGGCGATCCACTGCGCCGAACAAATCGCCGCGAGCCCTCCCTACGTTTGGCCGAACATGTCCGCAATTCTTGATATGGCGCTTTATCTTTTCGAGCAGAAACAATACGCGATGGCCGAGCCGATCTACAGGCAAATGCTGACGATTTTCAAAAACACACAAGGCTTTGTTCAGCAGGAGATTGCCGAATTGATCGATAGTGAGGAAGCGCCATGCCGCGACGAAGAAGAGGCAAAACGCTTCTGCGAGAGAGCAGATATGATTTGCCGGCGCGCCTTTCAATCCTGATCGGTAACCTCTAACACGCCTCCCCGTTTTCATGGAATGGAAATCGACCACATGATAAACCCGCCCACGCCGCCGACCTATTTAGATCACAACACGGCCCTCGCCTATCTGCTCCAGCTTACGGATCGTATCGACGCTGATGGAGCCGAGCTTTCCGGCGCTTTCGCGTGATCGGCTCGGTTTTGATTACCTTGCCATTTTTAGTTTCGGAGATCAATAACATGATGAGCTTGCCCAGTATGTATTTTCCCGCGCCAGTCTTTCTCGATCACAAGACCGCCCTCGCGTATCTGCTCCAACTGACCAACCGCACCGACGCCAGCGGCGACGAACTCGCGGCGGCGGAGGAATATGTTCGAGGTGTGAACGGCTTAGAGCGGGCGATCGAACAGTTCGCCACCATGCTAAACAACTCACAAATGGGCTTTCGCTCGATGCTCGTTGAGCTCGCCCAGCAAGGGGCCAATTGGCGGCAAGAAAAGGCCGGATATCCATTCGCGTCGAACACATACTTAGACAAAGATTTGGCTGTCGCGTCTATGTTTCAGTCCACGGATCGTGCTGATGTGGGCGGCGACGAGCGCGATGCGGCGGTAGAGTTTGTCCAGGAAGTCAATGGTTTGGAGGTGGTGTGCGAACGCGCGGCATCCTATTTGCGGGCGACACAATCCGACTTTCGATCGTTTCTCAACGCTTTTCGCCAGCGCCGGATCGACTTGCGGTGCGCATACCCGGATGAGAACCTTCGGGCATTGATCGCGGTGATATCCCTCAGTATCGACGCGGTTGGTCAAGCCTCCTCAGACGCTGTCACCTTACTGTGTGCGGTCGTGTGGACTCGCTTAAGCCATATTCCAGAGGAATTTGCGCCCTTTTTATGGTATCGAAATCACTACGAAATTGACCCGGCGTCGGCGAAGCGTGAGGCGGCTCTGGAACGAGAGCGTAAGCTTGATCTCTTGGCAAGTCACGCTTTAATCCTGCGCCGCGTTGATCGGTGTACGTTTGAAGTTGATCCTCTGGTGGAGGCAGATCTTCAGAACAGGATCATGGAATCAGAGCGTCCAGCATTCATGATGCTGATTATCATGGCGACATTCTATCTCTTCTCACCACGCTATGCGGATTCTGACGTTCAGGAATGTTCGCTGCCGTTGGCGCTGTATTGCGCGGAACAAATCGCCACTGGCCAATTCGACACCTATGAAGCTGGGGGGCTTGTCCATGATACAGCGTACTATCTTTACCAGAAG
>JAOQAA010000507.1 GCA_025963815.1 Capsulimonas sp. | reverse complement strand
TGGGATTCGCGGGTTTTTGCTGCGGTTTGTTGTCTCTGATTTGTCTCTTTGGGAGTTTTTCTGGGGGGCGGGTTGTTGAGAGATATTGGCGCTTTTTGGCGGTCAGGCCTTGACAAGAGTCCAGCCTTCCGATACAATACTTACTCACTTGAACCCTGCAAACACAACAGCTATGGATGAGCCGCTGCGGCTCTCGGACTTCGATTACACCCTGCCTCCGGAACGTATCGCCCAGTCTCCCCTGCCCGAACGCGACAGTTCGCGGCTGCTTGTGCTGGACCGGAAGACGGGGGCGATCCAGCATCGCGTCTTTACGGATCTTCTGGAGTACTTCCGGCCGGGAGACGTGCTGGTTATCAATGATACGCGCGTGACGGCGCAGCGGTTGTTTGGGGCGCGCGTGGGCAAGCCGGACGAGCGGGTGGAGGCGTTTCTGACGCATCGCATTGCCGATGGGCTTTGGCGCGGGCTGGTGCGGCCTGGGAAGAAGTTGCAGCCGGGCGTGGTCGTGGAGTTTGGCGATGGGCTGAGCGCGGAGGTTCGGGAACGGACCGATGAGCGCGGCGGGCGGATTTTGCAGTTTAGGGCGGCGGATGGCGGCAATATCGAGGCGGCGATTGAGGCGCACGGCGCTGCGCCGCTCCCTCCTTATATTACGCGGACGCTGCCGCCGGAGGAGCGCGGGCGGTATCAGACGGTTTATGCGGACGAAGGCGGTTCGGCCGCCGCGCCGACGGCGGGGCTGCACTTTACGCAGGATCTATTAAGCCGTGTGCGGACGATGGGTGTGGAGATCGCGCAGGTGACGCTGCATGTGGGGCTGGGAACGTTCCGGCCCATCGAAGTGGAGCATATCGCCGATCATACGATGCACGCCGAACGGATACAGATTACGCCGGAAGAGGCGGAGAAGATCAATGGGGCCACTGGGCGCGTGATCGCGGTGGGAACGACCTCAGCGCGGACGCTAGAGTCGGCGGCGGTGGGGCCGGGGCGCGTGGCGGCAGTGGACAAAGAAACGTCTCTGTACTGCACGCCGGGCTATAATTTTCAGGTTGTCGACGCATTGGTCACGAACTTTCATATGCCGCGCAGCACCCTCCTGGTGCTGGTGAGCGCGTTCGCCGGGCGTGAGGCGATTTTCAATGCGTACCAGGAAGCGCTGGCGCGGGAATATCGGTTTCTCTCCTTCGGCGACGCCATGTTTATTCATTAAGAGAACTTTCAAAGGAGAACGGTAACATTGCCGGACTTGCAGGATTGGCATAAACGCATCGAGCTTGAGGCCAAGGCCACCGAGCGCACGCTGGCGAACTTACGCGGCGGCACAGAGACGGAGGAGCGGCCAAGCGGCGCTCCGACGATAGTCGCCGAGCATGCGGCTCGTGTCGCCGCGGTCAAGGCGGCCACGACGACACCGGCGGAGCATCGGGAAAGCGCCGCCGTCGCCAACCGCCGCGCGCGGGGCCCACGTAAAGAAGAGACGCGCGAGGAACTGCTCTCGCGCCTTCTAGACCCGACCCTGACACTGGAAGAAACCGCGCGGATGCTGGAAGTATGTCCGACTACTGTTCGTCGGTACACTAATCGTGGTATACTGCCGCACGAGCGTTCGCAGGGGAACCAGCGCCGGTTCAAACTTTCCAGCGTGCTCGCCTTTATGGAATCACAGGCGCGGGTCGGTCCCAAAGTCGGCGAGGAATAACAAAACACCCATGCGCGTAGGCGTCTTTTCGGAAAGCTATCAGCCCCTCATCAATGGCGTGACCACTTCGGTCAACACCCTTGTTGCGGAGCTTGAACGCGCGGGCCACTCCGTTTATATCTTTACGTCCCGGTTTCCGAACTACACCGACGAACGCGAGGGCGTTTACCGCTTTCCATCGATCAATTCGATGGTCGAGCCGGATTACGTGCTGCCGATCCCGATTTCGCCCAGCATCCAGTCCAGCATCGCTCGCTTGAAGCTGGATATCGTGCACTCTCAGTCCCCATTTTTACTGGGGGTGCTTGCGGGGCGTGTCGCGCGTCGCTACGGCATCCCGCACGTTTCCACGAACCACACCCTTTATTCCGAATATACGCACTATGTGCCCGTCGCGCCCAAGGCGTGGACCGGCGCCGTGCTGTCGCGCTGGATGCAGTGGTTTTATAACTCCTGCGACCAGGTGATCGCGCCGTCGGAGATGACGAAGCGGGTGCTGCTCACGGAATATCACGTTGAGCGGCCGATCACCGTCGTGCCCACAGGCATTCCGGAGCCGCCCTACGTACTGGCGTCGGAGGAAGAAACGCGTCGCAGCCTGGGAGTGCCGCCGGAAGCGCGCGTCCTCTTGTATGTCGGGCGTCTCGCGCCCGAGAAGAACCTTCCCATGCTGCTCGACGCCTTCGCGCGGATCGCCGAGCGTGAGCCCAGCGCGGTGCTTGTGCTCGCCGGCTCCGGCAAGAGCGCCGAATCTCTGCGCGCCCACACCCACACCCTGGGGCTTTCCGACCGCGTCATCTTCACAGGGTTTCTGAGCCGCACAAAGCTCGATCCCCTTTATTTGCTGGCGGAAGTCTTCGTCTTCCCCTCCAAAACCGAGACGCAGGGCCTCGCCATCGGCGAAGCCCTCGCCGCCGGAACCCCCTGCGTGATCGTGAACGCCGGCGGCGCCCCCGAATCGATCCATGACGGCGATGATGGTTTCTTAGTGGAAGACAATGCGGAGGAGATGGCCGACCGTGTGCTTTCTCTGCTCGCCAACGACCTGCTGAGAAAACAGATGTCCGAACGAGGCCGCGTCAACGCCCGCGAACTGCGCCCGGAGCGCGTCGCCCAGCGCATCATCCAGGTCTATGAAAACCTGCTGGGAACGCCGCGAACGCCGACAGAAGAGGACGAGACGCGGGAAGAGACGTTGTAGGGACCTATTTCCGTTAATCCCTATTCCCCCGGCGCTTTAGCGCGTCCGCCCAGGGGGCACCCGCCCTTTTTCCCAACAAGCTGCTTCGCAGGGGAATAGGGATTATCTCTTCTTCCGCAGATATGACGCCGGGATGCGCAGCTCGTCCCGGTATTTCACCACCGTGCGCCGCGCGACGCTCAGTCCTCGGCGCGTCAGTTCTTCCACAATCGCCTGATCGCTCAGCGGAGCGGTCGGGTTTTCCTCCGCGATCAACTGCGCGATGGCTTCCTTTGCTGTCGGCGGCGTTCCAAAGAAGATATCGAACGAGACGACTTCCTGTGAGGGAAGCTGGACAAACTTGTGCAGCAACGCGCGGCTGATCGTCGACTCGTGCATGCTCAGCTCCTGGGCGATCTGTGTGCGCGTGAGCGGACGCAGGAACGATTTGTTGCCGGTTTCCAAAAATCCCTGCTGATGTTCGACCAGCGTAATGGCGATCCGCTGGATGGTGCGCTTGCGGCGCTGCAAATTCTTGATAAAGAGATTGGCGCGCTCGACATACGCCACGACGTGTTTTTCGTGTTCGGGCGTGAGTGTTGTCGTGGTCTTGACGCTTGCGGGCGCCTTGCGGCCGCTGCGGATCTCGTCGTACAGGCCGTTGTAGTGCGGGTTGATGTGGAGGCTGAGATTGTCCAGGCCGCTGATCTCGATCTTGAACCCCATGGTTCCGCGCAGAATGATCACGTCCGGACGGATCGGCATGCTGCCGCTGTCAGGGCGGTGGTCCCACGGCTGGCGGAACTGTGCGGCGGGGTGGGGGGAGAGCTTCTGGCGAATGAACTCCAGCGCCTGTTCGATCTGCTCCGTGGTGGAGTCGGTGCGCCGGGCGAGCTGCGGAAAACGGCGCTGGGTGAGCAGTTCCCAGTGGTCGCGCACCACGATCTCTGCGAGCAGGTTCAGGTTCTCGGCTTCGTCCTCGTCGCGCAGATATTGCATTTGAAGCAGCAGGCACTCACGAAGATTACGTCCGCCGATGCCGGGCGGGTCGCTGGCTTGCAGCTGCAAGACGCCCGCTTCGATCTCGCGCTCCGTGGCGCGCAGCACGGCGCAGGCTTCGTCCATGTTGATCTGGAGGTATCCGCGATCGTCGAGGCTGTCGACGAGAAACTCCAGGATCTGCGCTTCCTTTGGGGATTTCGCGGAAGCGCGCAGATGCGAGAGCAGCTGGTCGTGGAGCGAGGAGGGGGCCTGGGCGAGCATGATGGGGTCGAAATCCGAGGACGCCCCATTCATCCCGTCGGCGTTTCCGGTCGTCTTGGCGAGCATGATCTCGCGGTTCGCCGACCCGTCGTCACCGCCGTCGTCCGTCCCCCCCATCATGAAGGTGAACTGCTCCGGCGGCGCCGATTCCCCGGCGTCGCGAGTGGTCGCAAGAGGATGCCCGGCGCGGCTGTAGGGGCAATTGGAGCACTGTCCGCCCCCAGGACAAAACGCGCAGCCGCCCGTGGCCTCCAGCAGGGTGTCGGCGCCTTCCAGCGCCGGATTTTCCTGCTGCTCCTTCTCGATCAATTGAATCAGCTCCGTGTTGGTGCACTGGAGCATGGCGTTCGCATGAATGAGGTGCGGTCCGATCTTCTGGACCTGCGCTTGCCGCTGCGAATTGTCCTGGCGTAATTGCAACCTTCAGCCGCCTCATATATCTCGGCTCGGTGATTGCCTTCGGTGGACCGGTCGGCGAATCGAATGGGCCGTACTAAGCAAGTTTCGTGCGGAAGTACTCGATCGTGCTGGTCAGGCCTTCTTCCAGGGAGATTTTCGGCTCCCAGCCCAAAAGCGCTCTGGCCTTGGTAATATCGGGGTTTCGCTGCTTGGGATCATCCGCCGTCGGCAGCGGAAGATAGGTAATCTCGCTCTGGCTTCCGGTCGCCTTCAAAATTTCGTGCGCGAACTGGATCATAGTGCGCTCGACCGGGTTGCCGACATTGATCGGTCCGGACTGATCGGAGACCGACAGTTTGTAGATGCCGTCGATCAAGTCCGAGACGAAACAGAACGAGCGTGTCTGCTGGCCGTTTCCAAATACGGTCAGCGGCTCGCCGCGCAGCGCCTGGCTAATGAACGCGGGAACGACGCGGCCGTCCTTCACCCGCATACGCGGTCCGTACGTGTTGAAGATCCGTACGATTTTGGCGTCCAAATTGTACAAACGGCGGTAAGCGAAGGTGACGGCTTCAGCGTAACGCTTGGCTTCGTCGTAGACGGCGCGCGTTCCATTCGGGTTCACATTGCCCCAGTACTCTTCGGTCTGCGGATGGACCGTGGGGTCGCCGTAAACTTCCGAGGTCGACGCGACCAGAAACCGAGACCCCTTCGCTTTGGCGAGCTCCAGCGTGTTATGCGTGCCGACCGAACCGACCAGGAGCGTTTCGAGCGGCAGCTCCAGATAATCCACCGGGCTTGCCGGCGAGGCGAAGTGATAGATCAGGTCTACGGGACCATCGACCGTGTAGGGCTGAATGATATCCTGCTCGATAAATTGAAAGCGCGGGTTGGAGGCCAGGTGCTCGATATTGTCCTTGTTGCCGGTGATCAGGTTATCCACCGCGACGACTTCGTAACCCTCCGCCAGCAGGCGATCGCTGAGGTGTGATCCCAGAAATCCAGCTCCGCCTGTAATAATCGCTCGCGCCATTCAGTCGCTCCTAATATTGAGAAATGCGTAATTAAACGGATGTTTGACAGTGTAACTGGAAACTATTATACTCCCTACCGTGGGCGATTGCTTCGGATGAAACTATTATCGGCTACTATTGTCTGTCTTCATGGGCGCGGTGGTGACTGGGGCGCCCTACGAAATTTCGTTGGGAACCACGTCGCCATTGCGAAAGTCTTTGAGATATGCTAAACTTTTCGCGTTCAATTTTCGGTAACAACTCTATGATCACTCTATCCGCCGCACATCGATGGCGCTGCGGCGCACTCGCCGTCAGCCTCCTATTTTGTTCTCCTTCGGGCTCTTCCCACGCCGCGTCCGGCGTGGGAGTTACTGGGCAGGGCAGCCAGGTGCTGCAGCCTGACCCTAAGCGGTCGGGCAAATATTTGTGGAAGCTCTGGGCGCGCGAGTTCGTCATCGAATCCCCCAGCAAAGGCGTCAGCGGAACGATGAAGGGCATTTCGGCTGTTCTGTTTCAAAACGGGGCGCCCTCAGCCACGATGGCTGCGGCTCAAGCCAAGGGCAACAACGTTCAGAATATCATCGTCGCCAGCGGCGGCGTCGTCGTAAAATCCCTGCTCGAACCCGGCACGATCCTGCGCGCGGATTCCGTGACCTGGTATCAGCAGAAAAATCAAGTCGTTGCGGTCGGGCACGTCTACTACAAAAACGGCAAGAGCGGGATGACGATTATTCCCAGCGGCGCCTTGACCGCGAACACGTCGCTCAAAACCGTCCGCTCCGATGACGGCGCGCATATCAAGCTTCCCTAACCGTCTCCAAATTTTCTTGACAAAGGCAAATCCTTGAAGCTCACACTCAAATCTATCGGCGTCTGCTGCGCCCTGCTCAGCGTCGTCGCCGCGTGTTTCGCGAAACCGGCGACGAAGCCCACGGGGCCGATCGACGTTACTTGCAAGCATTTCGAATATTCACCGACAGCACTCCATCTGTATGGCGGCGTTCATATGATCTCGGCGCAGTATGTGGTGAACGCCGGCGATATTCTCGTGGAGCAGGCGACCGGGCAGGCAAAAAGCATGAAGCGGGCCACGGCGACGCCGCTGGCTGGCCAGCAAGTGTCGATCGCATATAAGAATGTCGAATCCATGCAGTCTATGAAGACGCTCGCTGATAAAGCGGTCATCACCCCGGAGACCACGCGCCCGGGCGGCGCGCGGATCGATTTGACGGGAAACGTCATGCTGGAGATGAACGCGCAGGGCGCGCTGGACGGTCCCTCAAAAACGACGATGGAATCGGCGACGATCCTGATCGGCAGCGGTCCGGAATATCCGCAAATCAAGGGCGAAAGCGGGCATATGACCCTGACGCCGCAATTCTAGCAGGAGTTCTCACGTAATGCCGGTTCTCCGAGCGGAAACATTAGTCAAGGCGTATAAGAAGCGCACCGTTGTGAACGGGGTTTCGGTGGAAATCCATCCCGGCGAGATCGTCGGTCTTCTTGGGCCGAACGGCGCAGGCAAGACGACATCGTTTTACATGCTGGTCGGCCTGGTCCGTCCCGACAGCGGTCGGGTGCTGCTGGACGATAAGGACATCACGCGCCTCCCCATGTATCAGCGCGCGCATCAGGGCATCGGTTACCTTGCGCAAGAAACGAGCGTTTTTCGCAAGCTGACCGCCGCCGAGAACATCATGCTGGTTCTGGAGATGCAGCCTGGATTGTCGTCCGCGGATCGAAAGGATCGCCTGGAGGATCTGCTGACGAGCCTGAGCCTTACTCCGCGCCGTGACACCCCGGCGTTTGTGCTGTCCGGAGGCGAACAGCGCCGTGTGGAGATCGCACGCGTTCTCGCCATGCGTCCCAACTTTATCCTTCTTGATGAGCCTTTTACGGGTGTCGACCCAATTGTGATCGAAGGTTTGCAAACGATTATCGCCGAGCTGCGCGGGCAGGGAATTGGCGTATTGATTAGCGACCACAACGTCAATGCGACGCTGGATATTACCGACCGCGCTTATAGTCTCTCGGAGGGTGAAGTCAACACGTCTGGCAGCGCCGACGAACGCGCGCGCGACCCGATCGCCCGCAAGTACTATCTGGGCGACAGCACGGCGGGCTATATCGAGGCCAGAGTGCAGCGTCGTGAGGCGAAAGAACAATCGAACGACGATGAGGAGCAGAGCGATGAAGCTCGTTGATAAGCTCGTTTTGAAAGACCTGCTGCCGTGGCTCTTCAACGGGATCGCGCTCTTCGCCTCGGTGTATTACGCCGGCGGACCGCTGCTGGAAGCCGGTCGCCTGATGAGCCAGGGGATTCCGTTTCGCATCGTGATCCAGATTATGGGGCTGAGCATTCCGATTGTCCTGGGGTTAACCTTTCCCATGGGCATGCTTCTGGCGGTGCTGATGGGATACGGGCGTTTGTCCGGGGAAAGCGAAGCCGTAGCGCTTTACGCCGCCGGCGTTCCGTTCTCACGTATCGCCGCGCCCGCCGCCGTCCTCGGGCTGATTGCGACATTCTTCGGATTTCTGCTCAACGATGTTGTTGCTCTGGAAGCTGTTAAGCGTTCGGTCGATCTCCGCGCCGTCGCGCTTCACCAGATCGATGACTTGAATAAACCGATCACACTGGATTCCGACGTCAATGGAAATCCTGTCACTATCCACATCCATAAGGGGTTTGATGTCAGGACCAAGACAGTCCGGCAGCTGACGATTACTTTCTACGACCATAACGGCGCGGTGACATCGGTGTACCATGCCGTATCCGCGAGGCCTGAGGGCGGAATAGACAGCAAGTCTTGGTGGCTCTACAAGGCGGATTTTGTAAAATTAGGAGAAAACCCGTCGTTTGGGCGTTCGGACGTCATTCATAACTATGAAATCAGCAGTATTCTGGATAAAAACCAGGAACGGTTCGATCTCAAAACCTTCGCGGACACTCATAATTTTTTTCAGCTGCATGAAAAAGTGGGTGAGCTGATCAAGAGCGGGCAGGGCAATAATGAAGATGTTCGCAAAGCGGAAATCAGCTTATGGTCCAAGCTCGCTTTGCCCGGGGCATGCTTCGTATTTGCTTTGATCGGAGCGCCGCTGGGCCTGCGTCCGCAGAGAATCTCGAAAATGTCCGGTTGGCCTCCTGCGATTTTGATCATCTTCGGCTATTATGTTGTGTATACGGTGATGAGCAGCGTGGCGCAAGGCGGAGGGTGTCCGCCCGCGCTTGCGGTATTCCTGCCGGATATCATCTGTCTTGTGATCGGTCTGTACTTGATGCGCCGGGCGTCGCTTAGTTAAAATCTCATGATCGCATTGATTCTCACCACCCTCGTTCTTTTTGTCGCCGGAGGGTGTATCGCCTTGCTGGGCGACCGCCTAGGCACGTATGTCGGCAAAAAGCGTATTTCGAAGTTTGGCCTGCGTCCGCGCCAGACAGCCATGCTTTATACGTTCTGGTCAGGAGCCATCATCGCCCTGCTGGTGACTCTGCTGTTGATTTGGCTCAACAATGACTATGCCCGCGCCATTCAAGATCGCCGCGAGCTGAAAAAGAATATCGTTACGCTGGAAAGCAACATCCGTAAGTCCCAGCAGGCGCTGGCGGACGCGGCCGCTCAGGTCGCGAAGGCGAACGAAGAACTGCGCAAGGCGGAAACAAGAAAGATTCAGGCCGAACAAGCCCTGATCGCAGCGCAACGAAACTTGACGGCGCTGCAGAAGCAGCTCACTGGAACGCAAGTGCATCTCGCTGGAACGCAGGCTCAGCTCGCCGCGAGTCAGGCGGCGGTTGCGGCGCGCCAGCGCGACGTGGCTAAGGCGCAATCCCAGCTCGCGAGCGTCAACAGCCGTCTCAATACGACGTCCGACAATTTGCATGCGACGATGGACAATTTGAACGCTACGGTTGACGACCTGGGCAAAGTCCGGCTGGAGGCTAAGAAACTCAATGTGAGGAACCAATCGTTGAGATCGAGCAACGAAACTCTCGCCAAGAGTAACAGCGAACTGACGGCTAAGAACGCGGCTCTGATTGTGAAAAACGCAAATCTTACTCAGGCGCCGATTATCTATATTCGCGACGGCGAGCTGGCGCGAACGACGATTGACGCCACGCAGTCGCCGGAAGATATCCAAAAAAGCCTGGTTGCATGGTTGGAAGATTTGAGCATGCGTGCGAGGAAAGATGGAGCGGCGCTTGGTCCCAACGATCGCGCCATCGAAGTTGTCAATCCGCCTCTGGACAATCCCCAGGCGGAAGCCGCCAAAAGTTCAGGAGAAGAGATTGTCCGTACGATCGTTGACGCCATTTCCAAAGATCGTCTTCATCATCCAAGCGTAGCCGTGATTGCCCGAGCAAAATATAATACGGCCATTGGCGAGCAGGTTCGGGTCTATCTGCATCCCTATCAGAATGTTGTCGTCTTCCGAGCGGGACAGGTCATTAAGAGCACGGTTGTTGATGGGACCCAGAGCGAAGATAGGATTTTAAGTGCGCTCCAAAGCTTCCTCACCGGCTCGGTGCAGCCGTATGCGATCGACCAGGGCATTATCAAGAAGGTGGATCCAAAAACGGGAGAGGTAACTGCTGGCCAGGTTGTCACCAACTGGGTGGATGTCGTTAAGGACATCCGCGCCGCCGGCGCGGGGGCGCGTGTCGATGCGGTCGCCGCGTCGGATACAACCAGTATTCAGCCGCTGCCGCTGCGTCTCGTGGTATCCCCGAGTGATCCGCAATGACCGAAGATATGACGCGAGAGACCGTGCTTTCCATCGATCCGGGCCGGGCGAAATGTGGCGTGGCGGTGGTCGAGGGGCCTTCGCCGGTCGCCATCAAGCGCAAGCAAGTGACGGACACGCTGAAATTAGTCCAAGAAGTTTTGATTCTTCGGGAACAATTTCCAGCCGTCAGTCGTTTAATCATTGGTGACGGCACGGGAGGCGCGACTTTAAGACGCGCTTTGGCTGCCGCCATCAAGGATCTTCCCATCGAAGTCGTCGATGAATACTGCACGTCGCAGCGGGCTCGTGAGCGGTTTATCCGCGAAGTGCGCCCTGTGGGCTGGTTTCGGCTGGTTCCCAAAACCCTGCGTACGCCGCATTTGCCGTACGACGATTACGTCGCCGTTATTCTCGCAGAAGACTACTTTTTGAGAAAAATGTGTGAATAATAAAAAAGTTGGGAAGATTATGGCGAAATCCTGAAACAAATGGATTTCACGATTGTCTGAACTGATGTCAACGAAAACGAGACAGAGCGCGACAGACCTAACAAGGCTATCCCACTACCGGCAACGGCAGTGATAGTATAGACATCCGGGAAGGCTTTCAGAGCGGAAACGACCGGACGGAACGGAAGAGCGGACGCAAGCAGAGCAACCTGCTTCATGAAGAGACTGTACGCTGGACAAGGTAACAAGGCCACTTGCCGGACGATAGTATCTTTGGAAAAGCTTGGATTGCAATATAAGCGAACGCTGTGAAGTGAAGTCGGAAGGAACGCGACGGAAAATTTCTTGGATGTGCAGAAAAAACATCTAGGAGACAGTTCAGAATGAAGAAATCCCTGACATTGCTGGCCGGCGCCAGCATGCTTGTACTGGGCGTTCCCGCCATTTCCATGGCGCAAACGTCCACCGCGAGCGGCCCCTTCGCCGACGTCCCGGCGGATCACTGGGCTTACCAGTCCGTCGAGAACCTGCAGAACGCGGGTATCGTGATCGGCTATCCCGACGGCACCTATGGCGGCAAGCGCGCCATGACTCGCTACGAGTTCGCCGTTGCGATCGCTCGCCTTCTCCCCCTGCTCAACAAGGATAATAACTTCGCGACTAAGGACGACCTCGCCGCTCTGCGCGCCGAAGTCGAGAACAAGCTTCAGGCCAACGCTTCGGCGCTGGAAGATCTGAAGAAGCTCGTGAACGAGTTCCAGAGCGAACTCCAGGCCCTCGGCCAGGACGTCACCGCAATCAAGGCGCGCCTGTCGTCCCTTGAGGACCGTGTCGCCGCTGTTGAGGAAGAGCAGCGCCGCATCAAGTTCAACGGCGCCCTCAACTTCATCGTCGAAGGCACCAACCAGGGGCATGGCACCAACGCGCCCTTCCGTGACAAGAACGGCCGTCTGGACTCCACGGGCGGCGTTCAGCCGAAGATCACCGAGAACATCGATGTCTACCATGACTTCGTTCTGGCGATCAAGGGCAAGCTGAGCGACACCGCGACCGCGAATGTCAAGCTGGACTTCGGCAACTACCTGAGCGCGATCGGCAACGTCGCTACTCCGGGCTATGCGGCCGGCGGTATTGGCTTCGGCGGCATCGGCGGCGGCGGCTTCGGCTTCAACCAGGCTCCTGGCACGCTGACCGCGGCGAACCAGTACGCTACTGTTTGGGAAGCTTACCTCTCGACTCCGGTCGACCTGGGCCCTCTGGGCGGCGCTGATATCAAGATCGGCCGCTTCGGACAGCAGTACACCAAGTACACCCTCAAGCAGGTTGATGGCGACGTTTACACCTCCCTGTACCAGACGGACAGCGGAAACATCATCACGGATGGTGGATCTGTTGACCTGAAGCTGGGACCGGCCAAGGTCAACGCGTTCGCTGGCAAGTACACCGCGATCCCGTTCTCGCAGCCCTACGGCGGCTCTGCCGCTGTCGGCGGCCAGTTCCGTCCTTCCGGCCTGATCGCCGCCAACAAGGCGCAGGCGTTCACCCAGGGTGCTGGCGTTCGCGCCACCTTCGGCGCTCCTGAAGGCGGCGTCCTCGGCTTCACGGTCGAGCAGTTCGGCACCGCCGGCTTCGGCACTGCGGTGGACAACGGCAAGGCATACGATCGCCTCTCCGTCTACGGCGCTGACTTCAATGGCGCTCTGCCGTTCTTCGGCGGCAACGGCCTGCTCCTGGACGCGAACTACACCGTATCGGCCGAAGGCCGCGGCGGCAAGTTCAACAACGTGAGCAAGGGCTGGCGCAACACGTCCATGGACACCCAGATCGGCGCGACATTCGGCGCGTTCACCGTCAAGGGCGGCTACCAGTACGTTGGACCTGAGTTTACGGCTCCCGGCTACTGGGGCAAGGTTGGCAGCTGGTCGAACCCGACCAACGTTCAGGGCGGCGTCGCTTCCTTGAAGTACGCCTTCAGCCCGGCCCTGACCCTGAATGCGGACTATGAGGGATACAAGGCGGCTTACGGCCGAACCGATAACGGCGCCTTGATCAACTCCCCGCTTCAGCAGGACGACAAGCTGACCCGTTACCAGGTCGGTCTTGGCTATGGCCTGACCAGCGACTACAACGTCGACTTCGGCTACGAGCGTGTTGAGTACGACCTGAAGAACAAGAACGGCACGCTGGCTCACTCCGGCAAGCCGAGCGAATCGTTCTACACGGTTGGCCTTGGACACTCGTTCAACCCGAACGCGTCCCTGAAGCTTGTTTACCAGGTCGTGGCTTACCGCGACAAGGGCACCGGCTTCGGCGCTGCCGCGAATGGCCAGGGCGGGAACGAAGACGGCGGAATCGCCGCAGCTCAGTTCCAGCTCAAGTTCTAAGTCCTGACGGCTTCGGCCTTCAGTTCCGCAAGCCCCCTCGCCGCAAGGCGAGGGGGCTTCTTTTATTTGACGATCGAAGTCGGCGCTGGGAAAATACGAGGAGAAGGAGAGTTCATATGCGAAAAGCAAATCGATTTGTCGCTGCGGCTGTCGCGGGAACAATCGCCTGTGGAGGCGTCGCCGGAGCGGCGCACGCAGACCTGCTGGGATCCGTTTTGAAGGGCGGGGCAATTGCATTCTTGATCCAGCAATTCGCCAAGCCGATCAACACCGGTATCAATAAAGTGACTGGCAGTGCGGGCGTATCCGTCACGGAAGCCACCAAAGTTGTGCCGATCGTCAGTGTGGGGCAGGGGGGATATGTCGGCGCCGCGCAGGTTTCAGGACCGAAGACAAGCCTGGATAAAGTGAAGGCGGTGGGAATGCTGGAAGGCTCCGTCAACGGCGACCAGTTCCGTCTTAAGGCCTTGGTCCCGATCGACACGACTTCGCCCAAAGGCGTGCAACTCAAGAGGATCAAAGGCGTTGGAGTAAGCGCCATTGTGGATATTAAGATCTGACGGCGGCCCTCACCCCTGCCCCCTCTCCCAATTTTGGGAGAGGGGGAGTCGGATTAGATTTTGCTCTGAATTACTGAAAACTCAAAACTCTTGCTCCTCTTCTCACAGAATTGGGAGAACCAGGTACCCGCTTGCGGGTGGCGGGGATGAGGGTCATAAAAAAGCGGGAGGCGCATTGCGCCTCCCGCTTTTTTTGTTTTAGTCGTTAAGCGGTCGTTATTTTACGTCCGCCTTTACGGTGGAAGTGATGCTGTTTCCAGCGAGGTCCACGGTCTGAACCTGGATCGTGTGCGCTCCCACGGTCAGCGCGTTCGTGGTGAACGAGTATGCTTCGCGGGTGGAGTCGAACAGGCCGTCGTCGGCGCCCGCCGCCATCCAGTCGCCGCCGTCTACGCGGTACTGCACGGCCTTGACGAAGACGATGCTGCTTGTCGCCACTCCTGAGATAGTGACTGTCTTATCCGCTGCGACTGTCGGCGTTCCCGTGGTCAGCACAGGCGCTTTGTTGGCGATTGTGAAGAGTTCGGAAGTCGCGTCGGCGGTCATGGTGTCCTTCGGATTGCTGGACCGGTCGGAGGCGGTCACGCGGACTAGATACTGTCCGTCGGCGACATCCGTGGTGTCCCAGATGAAGCTGGTATCCTTAACGGCCGCGACGGGGGCTGGAGCGGGGCTGGCCGCTTCGTTCGCCATCGCCTTTTTGATGATATCGGGAGCCTGCGCGAGCAGCTGTTCGCGGATCGCAGCGGGAATCTCCGGGTGCTTGGCCAGATCCGCCTTCATGAGCGCGAGGCGCTGATCGTAGGTGAGCTTGGCGGGAGCGGCGGGCGCTGTTGTTGTGGTCGATCCCGCCGCAGGCTTGACTCCCGCCGCAGGTTTGACTCCCGCCGCAGGGGCGGGCGTGGCGGGAGGGGTGGTGGGAACGTGCTTCTTGATTGGGCTCCAGGTCTTGCCGCCGTCCACCGAGTACGACAAATCGTAGGTCAGAGTGTCTTGGTCCGGATCGCTCGCGGACCAGCGCAGTGTGGCGGTCTTGGAAAGCGCGTCGCCGCCGGCGGGGGAGGCGATCTTCACCGTCGGCGCCTGATTCTTCGGCACATAATACGCCGTGACGTTGTGCAGCCGGGGCGCCTGCCCCGCCTTCATCGCGGTATCGGTGCTTTGAAACATGACCTGGTACTGAAGATAACGAGCCGCTGGAGACGTGATCGGTTCGCCCTGAGGCTTTGTGTATGGAGCCGACCAGGCGCTCCAGGATGCGTCAGGCTGGTTTGTGTCGCCGCTGCGTGTGCGGACCGCCACGACGGTTCCCGCAGGCTGTTCGGCCGACCACTGAAGCGATCCCCAGCGCGCGGTGCGTCCGGCGTCATGGACTGTGCTTTCAAACTGACCGGTGAGCGCGGTCGCCGTGGCGGAGGCGATCTTGTAGACCCCGCCGACCGTACCCGTGCCGGCGTAAACGGCGGAGCCGTCACTTTCGACCGTGGAGGTCAGGAACTGCTCGTCATCCTTCGACACGAAGATCTCCACCGTCTGGTCGGGAAGGACTTTGTAGATGGTGCTTCCAGAGCTGGCGTAGATGTTGTCCAGGCGGTCGCTGTGAAGGCTAAGCACGGGGGATGTGACCCGGTCGTACAGGCTTTTGACGGCTCCGCTGGGAGTGATTCGATAGATCGCGCCTCTGGGAGCCGTGCCTGCGTAGACGCTGCCGGAGCTGTCG
>JAOQAA010000475.1 GCA_025963815.1 Capsulimonas sp. | reverse complement strand
GTCCATACTGCCGGAGATTTCCAGGTAGATGTTGAGGTTCTGCTTGGCGGCCGCTACGGCGGCGTGCCAGGAATCGCCGCCCATGCCGAGCAGCACGAACTTCATCGACGGAAACTCCGCGGCAATCTCCCGCGCCGCGTGCACGGCGGCGGCGTTCGGGGCGTGGATCGCCATCGGTTTGGTGTATCGCCGCTGGGCGTTTAAAATCTCGCGGCTGTCGCTCAGGGTGACGGGATAGTCATCATGCCCGAACAGAACGCTGGCGACGAACTCGCGCCGCCCCAAATGCTTGCGCTGCTCTTCCTGAGATTCGTCGGGATATCCCGCGTTCAAAGTGACATAGCCATAGAGCCCGGCTGCGGGGTTCAGGATCTGGCGCAGGCGTGCGTTGCCGGTGATAAAGTCGCAGCTCGCCGCCAGTCCGGAGATCAGCGCCGCGCCGGTAATCCCACTCTTCGCGAAGGTCGCTGCAACCCTGTCGGGCGCCGCCATGGCGCTGGACAAAGCGGTATCGGCCAGATATGCATGTGCGTCAAAATAGTCCATTGGTTACGCCCCTTCCCCGCTCTGCCAGATCGCCTGGGCGTTGCCGCCGAGCACGGCGTTTTGATCGGCTTCGGACAATCCCGAGCCGCGGACATAACGAAGCGCCGCGCCCAGAGACAGCCCCGGAGCATCCGAACCGAACAGCACCCGCCGAATGCCGACCGTTTCGCTTAGCAGCAGCAGTGCGTCCGGGACTGACAGCGCGTGCGTCTCTAAATAGATACACTCATTGCGTCGCATCACGGAAATGGCCTCAGAGAGCGTATTGGAAGATACGCCTTCTAAAATAACGGGATGCGGATAGTCTTTGAGAACGCGCAGCAGTTGTGTGGCGTCGCCCGGCTCGGAGACGCTCACCATCACCGCCGTGCGCGCCGACTTCGCGAGCACCGCGAGAACATCTTCAAACGGTGCGAAGTCGATTGGCCAGCCCTGCGCGTGCGGGAAGAACCGAAACATTTCGAACGGCTCCTGAAAAAGACGTTCGATCGCCGAGGCCTGCCCCCAGTACTCGCGTGGGTTCACCGTCGCCACCGGGATCAGATGGTCGTTCGTGCGGCAGGCGCGCAGCGTTTCGGCGTTGCCTTCCGCCTCGTTGTAGAAAAGTCCCCAGGACGATAGAGTGAGACACCAATCGACTTGATTACTCTGCATGGTGGAGACGAGTGTCTCCGCCGTGCTGTCCGGGTGCTTGGACGGATGCGCTCCAAAGAGCGTGTTCACATCGGTGATTTCCATATTACGTCCTTTCACTGATGTTAAGCACAATGTGCCCGGCGACTGAAGTCGCGGCTAGAAGTGCACGATGTCGACCTTCGCCGACTCCAGATAACAAAACGCAATCGCCAGGTTTCTGGAGTGCCCGGAGGGGCACATCGTGCACTTCTAGCCGCGGTTTTAACCGCCGGCCATACGATTTGCGTAACAGCAGCTTATTATTTGCGGCGCCTATGCGGTCACGAGGCTCAGCGCGCGGTCCAGTCGGCGCTGAACGCGTTCGCGGCCCAGCACCTCGATCATCTCAAACAGGCCCGGTCCGGTCGTGCGGCCGGAAACGGAGACGCGGACAGGGTGAATGACCTCGCCGCCCTTCACTTCGAACCGCGTGATCACTTCGCGTATCACAGCTTCGATAGACGCCGCGTCGAAATCCTTCAGCGCCGCGAAATCTTCCTTCACGGCGCGCAGGCGATCCCCCACCCCGGGATTGCTGAACCACTTCGCCACGGCCTTCTCGTCGAACTCATAGGCGTCGTCGGCTTGAAGGAAGAAGCCGCCCAGGATGGGCGCTTCGGCGAGCGTCTTGATCCGCTCCTGCTCCAGCGCCATCACCCGGCCGATGTACTCCAATTTCTCCGCGCTTGGGTCGCTCTCCACAAGACCTGATTTCTGCAAAAACGGCAGGCAGCGGTCCGCAAGATCATGCAACGACAGCGACCGGATATACTGGCCGTTAAACCAGTCTAGCTTGGCCGGGTCGGTGATCGGGGAATGGTTGAGAATACCGTCCAGCGAGAACCGCTCCACCAATTCCTCACGCGAAAACAGATCTCGCTCTTCCTTCGGCGACCATCCCTGCAGCGCCATGAAGTTGAACATGGCCTCGATCAGATATCCCTCTTCGCCATACTCCATGGCGTCCTTAGCGCCGTTGCGCTTGCCGAACTTTTTGCGGTCCAAGCCCAGCATATTGGGCAGATGCACAAAGGTCGGCGCGTCCCAGCCGAACGCCCGGTAAAGCTGAACGTGCAGGGGCGAGCTGGGAATCCAGTCCTCGCCGCGCAGAACATGGGTAATGTCCATCAAATGATCGTCCACGACGCTCGCCAGATGGTACGTCGGATACCCGTCGGATTTCAGCAAAATGGAATCGTCGAGGACTTTGTTCTCGAATGCGATCTCGCCGTAAACGGCGTCCACATAAGTTGTTTTACCTTCGGTCGGCACAGCGAAACGTACGACCGAGGGCGCGCCAGAG
>JAOQAA010000470.1 GCA_025963815.1 Capsulimonas sp. | reverse complement strand
AAGAGCAAAGGCGCCGATCATAAGTTCAAGCCGATGTATCCGAACTTCCCAACCCAGGTCATGGAGATGAGCGCGGGCGAGCTGTACCTCAACGCCATCGTCCATTACTGGAGCCGCGGACGTCTGCTGCCGCTTTCGGAGATCAAAGAGCGCTTCCCGCTGCTCGACAACGTTGAACTGCAAATGATCGATCTGGGCGAGGAAGGCGAGTTCGAAGTGCTCTTCACACAGATTGCGGGCGCCAACACATCTCTTTCCGAACAAGACAAAGAAGACTTGTCCTGGTTTGTGGAAAGCTATGGGAATCGTATCGGCGTGCTGCTGCCGGACGCAGTCCCGCAGAAAGAGAACGCGGCGTATCTTTGCGGACTGCTGATCCGTCATACGTCCAATGCCCTGGAGTTCGTGGAGAAGTACGCGCGGACGGCGACTGATGTGCTGCGAATCGCTGTCGCTATGAGCGGCGGAGACGTGTCGCTTGCGGACGCCACGAAGTTCATTGTCTTCTCGCGCCCACAGCGCCGGATGCTGCTCGCGCTGCTGGATGGCATGGCGAACGCCACGGAGGATATGCTGCGCTGGAAGGGCCGCTGGATTCGGCTGGGCGAGCGTCTGCACGCCGGCGAGTTCCGGGCGCGTTACCCGAAGGCCGCCGCATCGTTCGACGTTCTGCGCAACGATCTGCCCTTCGCCACGTTTAACGGCCAGGTGGAGCGCGCGCTGGCGAACAAGGACGTGGATGCCGCGCTGCGGCGGCTTGGAACGCGCCCTGGCGACCTCGCCCGGCGGCTCGACCACTTACTGCGGCTTGGGAAATCCTCAGAGGAAGTGGTGACGGCGTTTGGCGTGTCGGCCGCTCAGATCTCGACGCCCGTGCTGCTGCAAGTGCGCAATCACTTCCAGCATCGACACGTCCGAGACAAGATGCGCGTGTTCTTTCCCAAGGGAAATCTCACGAAAGTTCAGGGCGTGGAGAACACGCTTTCAGAGCTTCCGGAAGACATCTGCAAATCCATCGTGGATATCTGCTCCAAAACGCTGGCCGCACGCTTCGCCGCGCTGCCGGCGCTCGGCAAGTGCTATATGGACCCGGCGCTGAAGAACTATGTCGTCCCGTTCTCGCAGCGGTCGGCGTCGAAGGCGCTGCGGACGGTCACGCGGGGCAGCCGGATGCCGCTTCCCGCGAGCGAGGCGCTTCGCTTCTTCGTCTGGTGGAAGAACGGATCGGACCGCACCGATATCGATCTTTCGGCCGCGATGTTCGACGAGCAGTTTCATCTTTCCGAGACCGTATCGTATTACAACCTTGCGGCTCTGGGAGGCTGTCACAGCGGCGACATCGTGGACGCCCCCAAGGGCGCGAGCGAGTTTATCGATATTACGCCGAGCAAACTCATAGAACAGGGCGCGGCGTTCGTTGTGATGGTCCTGATGAGCTACACACAGCAGCCCTTTGTGGATCTGCCAGAGTGCTTCGCGGGCTGGATGGCGCGGACGCATCCCGATTCCGGCGAGATTTTTGAGGCGAAAACGGTTCAGGACCGGCTTGACGTTACCGCCGATACGCAGTGCGCGATCCCGATCGTCATCGACCTTTTGAACGATCAGGTCATTTGGTGCGACATCGCTCTCAAAAGCCATCCGCGATGGCAGGTCAACGTTGCGGAGAATTTGGAAGGCATTCAGCTGACGCTGAAATCTCTGGTCGAAATGACTAAGCCGAACCTCTACGACTTGCTCATAATGCACGCTCAGGCGCGTGGTGAAACAGTCGAACGGGAACAGGACGCCGAGACGGTATTCTCCGTCGCGAATGGAACGCCGTTCGCGCTGGAAACCATCGCCTCGGAATACCTGAAATAGCCACATTGCGCGTCGTCTCATCCTCCCTAGATGGGACGACGCACGCAATTCCACCGGATTCTTGATCGGCTCCCCTAATCTGAAACAGCATGGCGTGCTATAATAACTCTGTCGATGGCTCCGCTGAGTGAGCGGCCAGGCAGGAATGCACCCTTGTCCAACAAAAGTACGTGGCTGAAATTGAGATCGGATTCCCCTGCCCGCACGTATCTGCTCGTCGCCGCCAGTATTCTCCTCACGACGCTTTTGCGCCATGCTCTTACCCCGGTCTTAGGGCCCCGCGCGCCGTTCATTATGTACCTCCCCGCCCTTGTGTTCAGCGCATGGATCGGCGGCTGGGGCGGCGGCGTCGCGGCGATCATCTCGTCCGCCATGCTGGCGACTTACCTTTTCATTACTCCCAAGGTGTTTTTCTCAGGTGGCTGGAGTGTCGACAAGACGACTTTGCTTATTTTTATCATCGTCGGTCTCAGTGTTTCCGCGATTAGCAATTCCCAACGCAACGCACAGCAGGAAGCGCAGGATGCGGCGGAAGAGGCGCGGCGCACTGCAGAGGCTCTGGCCGAAAGCGAAGCGCGTTATCGCCGGCTTCTGGAAACGGCCAATGAAGGCGTTTCGATCACGGACGCTGGCGATCGAATTACCTACATCAACCCTCGCATGGAGGAAATGCTCGGGTATACGTCTCAGGAGCTGATCGGGCTTTCGGTCTATGAGCTGGTGTTTCCGGAGGATATGGATGCGATAAGAACGCGCCGCGAGCCTGGCCTGCGCCGCCCCCGTGAGCAATACGAGGTGCGTATGCGCCATAAGGACGGCTCAGGGGTTCATATGCTCGCGAACGTTTCCGTACAGCGCGAGGGCGACGACTATGCAGGCACCTTTGCTCTGATGACTGATATCACGGAGCGCAAAGCGCTGGAGGCCGAGCGCGAGGCCCTCCTGGTGGAGGCGCAGACACGAGCCGAGCGCGAAGCGCTCGTCAACGAAGTCGGACACGCCGTCCTCTGGAGCGCCAACAGCACTTCGCCGCAGTCCAAAGCGCTGATGCTGCTCGGCGAGAGGCTGAACGTGGATCGCTGCTTCTACGTCCTTTACGACGACGAGCACAACATGGCGCGGATCGAGGAGGACTGGAGAAGGAATGGCGTTACCTCTCTCGAAGGCGAGTGGTCTCTGGGCGATCGCGGCATGGCGATCATGGACATCTACCCGGAGGGAAAGACCGTCGTGGTGGCGGATGTTGCGGAGGCGCCCCTTCCCGGCAATCTGGTGAAGCTATTTCTAGAGACGGGTCAGCGCGCGTATGTCGCCGTGCCATTCTTCGATCAGGAACGTCCGTTGGCCGCGCTCACAGTCATGATGGCTTCCGAAGCCCGAGTCTGGACGGACGATGAGGTGACGCTGGTAGAGGCGGTGGCCGTTCAGGTACGCGGCGCGATGGAGGCGGCCCGCGCCGCCCAGCGCGAGCGTAATATTTCGCAGCAGCTTCAGCGGGCGCTTCAGCCGCGCCTGCCGGAGAGCGCGCCGGGCCTGACACTGGCGAACCGCTACAAGGCGGCGCTGCAGGAAGCGGGGGTTGGCGGCGATTTCTACGATGTGTTTTCCATCACGCAGGCTCGGGTGGCCCTGGTCGTCGGCGACGTCAGCGGCAAGGGACTGGCGGCGGCGGCGCAGGTCGCGACCGTTCGGAACATGCTGCGCGCCTTCCTCTATTCCAAATCCACCCTGGAGACCGCTGTCAGTGATCTCAATTATGTTATCTCCGTAAACGCGCTGCTCGCAGGGTTTGCAACACTGTTCGTCGGCTGCTACGATACGGTCTCCGGCGAACTATCGTATGTCAACTGCGGGCAGGAGCCCGCCCTGATCCGAAGAGCAGACGATTGCCGGGTCGAGATGCTTATTCCCACTGGTCCCGTGCTGGGCATGGATGAGCAGGCCATTTTCAGCCAGCATAAAATCACGCTCAGGGCCGGAGACGCCCTGGCGATCTTTACGGATGGCGTGACTGAATGTGGCCCCAATAGAATGGAAATGCTCGGCGTGGACGGGGTAGCCGCGCTGCTGGAGCGGGAAATCTCTTCCGAGGAAGACAAAAGAGCAGGGCTGGCGGAGACACTCGCGCGGAGGCTAACGCAGGGAGTGGATGAGGCTTCGCGTGGAGGCGTGGCGCGCGACGATGTTTGTCTTTTGGTGGCGGTCGCCCAGCCGCGCTGAGCGATCGTCAAACGTCTTGTCAGAAAGTGCGTATCTGAATCGTCAGGTTCTTGACGTCGGACACGTTGGCGTTTCCGCTACCTCCCACGGTTTTGAAGGCGGCGACGCTTTGGCGGCCTTCGCCGCGCATCCAGGCGGCGTCCTGAGCGCTCTTGGCCTGCTCGAGAATCACCGTCGTTCCCTGCGGGCCCGTCAGCAGCCAGACCTTATCGCACATGCGAAGCATCAGCCAAAAACCGTGTCCCAGCGAGCCCGCCGAGCTATAGCCGCGCTCCAGCGTGGACTGCGGCAGAACGTCGATCGCGATCCCCTTGCCCTGATCCGTCACCCATACCTGGACTCGCTCCCCGCCGTCCGCGCGTACAATCGCCTCGCCGCCGCCGCCATGTGTGACAGCGTTCATCGCCGCTTCACTAACACTCGTCACAAAGTCTTGAACCCGGTCCTCAGTAAAACCGCTAACACGCGTCGCACGCGCGGCGGCGTGGCGAAGCGCCTTCAGCGCACCGTTTGCGCCGAGTGAGATCGTCTCCTCAAACACCGGCAGGGGAGACGGCAGTTCCTCTTCCGTGTCACACAGCGCCAGTTTCCCCTCAGTCACGGAGGCGAGCACATCCTTCAAAAATATTCGCTGCTGCACGGCGGCAAGCCGCGCCGACTCCACAAGCTGGAGATTTTCCGCTTCCGAACGCTCGCGTTCACGCAAATATTTGCCGACGTAGCGGATCGAAAGCACAATGAACAGCGCGGAAACCAGCCCGCCGAATACGCCGACAAGCTGGGCCATCACGCCGGCTTTCTCCGTCGCGCCGGTCCGTAATTTCAGCAGCCGCTCTTCCTCGGCGCGCATCCGCGCCACGATTTCGCGCGCCCGATCCATGGTGCGCTTGCCATTTCCGGACCGCACCATGCGAAGCGCCGCCGCAGGTCCCGCCTGCTGTCGCAGCGCAATGGTCTGGTCCAGCTCCGCTATTTTGGACGCCGCCAGCGCCTGCAAAGCGTCTACCCGGCGCTGCTGGGACAGGTTGTCTCTGGTCAGAGCGCGCAGAGCATCCATATCGTGCGTCAGCGCGCTCTTGCCGGCATAATAAGGCTGGAGGTAGCTTCTGTCTCCTGTCAGCAGGTAACCACGCTGCCCAGTTTCAGCGTCCTTCAGATCGGACAGCACAGACCGGATTTTCTCCATGACCTGATACGTATGCGTGACCTGACGATTGTTGCGCAAAAAGTGATTCACGGAAAGATAAGACAGCAGGCAAATGGCGATCAAAAGCGCCAGCGTCAGCAGCAGGCTGCATGTCGCGACGTTGTCGGAGATCGCGCGCTTGGTTTGGGACGAAAGCTTCATGATGAGATGGATAACCATAATAAAGATAAGGGAAGAGCGACTTAAGCTTTTGGGAATTACCGTACGAGGAGCATGTCAGGCGAAAATCAGCCACACTATCTTACCATGCCTTTGACGCAAGATCATACGAAATATCACGATTTGAAAGCAAAAATGCAAAATTTCGGAGGACGGAGGAGTTGTGGAGGTAGGCAAAAAAATGCAGGCGGCTCGAAAGCCGCCTGCATCACGACCGTATTTGATTAACGAGTAGCCGGCTGCGCCTTGTTCAGATCATTGGGCGGGACCGCGCTGGAAATTGCGGATTGCGCCCCAGGCGGCAGTTTCTGAACACTGGCGGGCGGCGGCGGGGGCGGCCCCGCCGGCGCGGCGGCTTGATCATTGTGGGAACAGCCAGCAAGCATCAGGACGCCAAACAACCCAATGATCGGAAGCAATCCTTGCATCGGAATACTCAATTATTTGTATTCCTTCGGCATACTGTTCACGTATCCCTGGATAACAGCAGGGGTCTCATCCATGCCTGCATCATCCTTGCTGAGCCACATGTTGACCGGCTGAACGGTACGCACAAGCTTCATGGACTTGACATGCGTGTCGGCGAACATGAAGTTGACCTGTCCCTGGTGATTCTGGAACTCTCCCAAAGGTCCGAAGTTCGGAACCGTTCCGCCCTTGAAGTCAGTGCCAGCTCCGGGAACACCGGGACCGTTCGCGGCCCCGACGCTGTCAGCGCCAACCCACTTCGCCTTGGTGTCGTTGTAAGGAGCGCGAGTGTCGGCGATCATAATCTGGTTCGCCGGGGCGTCGATCTGTGCAATCGAGCTGTAACCGACATGGAGCGAAGGAGCCGCGCAGTAGCCGTAGGCAAACCCAATCACATCCTGGTTCACGGCGTAGCTGGAGGGCAGGAAGTCATCGTTGACGCCGTCGGCGCGGGACGAGGAGAAGTACCAGGCGGACGATTGATTGGCGAATGCGTTCGACGGACAGGCGAACACTTGCTGGCTCTTGATGTAAGGCTGTACCGCATAGCGCCAGCTATAGAAGTTGACTTGGCTGTGCGGGCCGCCGCCAGGCCAGCTGGCGCAGTCCGAAGGGAATCCGTAGTAATCCTTGATGAGCTGCTCATCATAGTCCTGATGATACTGCATAATCCCAAGACCCATCTGCTTCATGTTAGAGATGCAGCTGATCTGGCGGGCCTTCTCACGAGCCTGAGCGAAGACAGGGAACAAGATGGCGGCAAGGATCGCAATGATAGCGATGACGACGAGCAGTTCGATAAGAGTGAAACCTTTAATCTTCATGTTCATTACCCCTATGTGACGAATACATTTTTATACCGTGTTGAATACAATTAGACCAATAAAAACTTCGCGCGCCATGGAATGGCTGGTGCGATCTCGGAACGATTTGGGACTGCGCTTTTCATCCGTGAATGCAATCTTTAAGCTCCTGCTGTCTGATCTTGCTCACGTTTGGTCCCAAGACCATTTTCAAATCTTCAGAAGCGCCGTGCTGCGTTCGGCAGGCATATTCTTTCTTTATAGGCGCTCCTTTCTCATCAGTGCATTACTGTCTAGCGACCACACTCAAACAGCGATTTCTGCACATCCCTATACGCGATTATAACAGAGCATTGAT
>JAOQAA010000466.1 GCA_025963815.1 Capsulimonas sp. | reverse complement strand
GACCCTAGGGCTTGTTGCACTTATTATAAGTCATCAAATTTAGAGTGTCTAGTCGCTATTCCTTCATTTTCTTGATCTATTCTCAGGATTGAGTATTCAAGGAATTCGCGATTGTTGACTGTAACGCCAAGCGATCTTACCGAGAGCGACATGACTGGCGGACGATGAGCTTGGTCGGCAGTAGAATGTGCTGATAGGTGCGCTGTTCCGGCGCCAGCAGACGTTTGAGCAGCAGCTCCGCGGTGCGCTCGCCCATAATTTCAAAGGGCTGGCGCATCGTTGTTAGGAACTGCGGCGAGGGCGAATAGCGATCCATATCGTCGAAACCGATGACGCTGATATCTTGTGGAACGGAGAGGCCGATCTCTTTTGCGGCCGCAACGTAATAGTGGGCAAGCAAATCGTTGACGGCGAACACCGCCGTGGGCGGCTCCTCTAGAGCGGCTAGTGACGCGGCGGCGAGCTGTAGCTGCTCCTTCAAGGTGACGATATTCAGGCTGAGCGTATACGGCGGGCGGCAAATCAGTTCCGGCGCCGGCATGATGCCGGCCATATTCAGGGCGCGCTTGTATCCGGAGAAGCGCTGATCGATCGTTGTGATGTTTTCCAGGGGCGCGAGAAATGCAATGCGGCGGTGCCCCAGGCTCAGCAGATACTCCGTGGCTTCCTGGCCGCTGCATTCATCGTCCACGCCTACAAAGTCGCAGTCAAGCGCGGCCGGATAGCGATCCATGAAAATGACAGGGACGCCACGGTCCATAATCCGCCGGATCTGTGGCAGCGTGGTTTCGCCGCCGCTGTGCCAGATGATGACGCCGGCGACGCCCTCGGCTTCCACGGCGTCGAGCGCGTGGGCTTCCAGCTCCACGATCCGCTCCGGAGTGTCGCCGTGGGTGTCGAACGTGAGCAATCGGCAGTTGGCTTCTTCCGCCAAAAACTTATGATAGATCGCGCGAGGGATCGACTGCGCGCCGAGATCCGTCGGGTTGAACGATTGATCGTAAATCAAAGCGATCATACGGGGAGCAACGGACTTTGGCGTTTGATCGGCCCGGGCGGCGTCGCTGGCGTTCCCAACAAACGTCCCTCGCCCGCCGTCGGCGCGCAGCGCGCCGTCGGCCAGCAAACCGGCGACGGCGCGCTGGATCGTGCCAAGATCCACGCCATATGCAGCCGCCAAATCTTTGCGGCTTGGGATCATGGCGCCGGCGCTCCACTCCCCGGAGGCGATCCTCATCCGCAGGTTTTCTTCGATCCGGCGGTAAACCGCCATGGAAAGATCTCGCTCGCCGCGGACCTTTATCTCTCCGATTTTGCTCATCGCAACGCTTTCCAGACCCATACGGTTGTATGATTTTGTAACATGATTATCGTATCACGACTTGGCCGTCGTGTCAATACATTGTTTTCCAGATGCCTCTATCGCATTCTTTTCTCTCAAAATCGTTGACACGGCGCCAGACTGATGATAAGATATGGTCGTACTCCATGAGTAACGACCGATACTCCGAAAGAGCAAACACCTCTATGAACAGAAGTCCGTGGAAGATCCGCGCCGCGTGCGCGATTCTGGCCTCCGCCGCGCTTGCTCCCCTCCCCGCCTCCGCGCAGGACATTGTCGGCAAGGTCGTCGCCGGCTACCAGGGCTGGTTCTCAGCGAAGGGCGACGGCTCACCTGTCGGCAGCCTGACCAAGCGCGAAGGCAACTACCACGGAAACTTTGAATGCTACCCCGACATGCGCGAGTTCCCAGCCTCCGAACAGTTTCCAAACCCCAATAAGTGGGGCGCCTTGTCCAACGGCAATCCGTCCCTGATTTTCGCCTCCGACCGCGACTTCACTATCAAACGTCATGTCGGCTGGATGAAACAGTACGGGATCGATGCTGCGGCCATTCAGCGCTTTGGCGACGTCTATTCCGACGCGACTTACAAAGATCAGAAAAACGAATTGACAACTCGGATGATGCGCGCGTGCGAAAATTCCGGCGTCAAGTTCTACATCGAGTACGACGCCAGCGGATCGGGCGGGGGCGGCTGGGGTCCGAACTGGGTGGCGTCGATCCAAAAAGACTGGACGGACTTCGCTGTCAATCAGAAGATCGCGAAGTCGCCCGCTTATGCGCGTGAAGGCGGCAAACCCGTGGTCGAGCTCTGGGGAATGGGCCTGAACGACAACGGTATCTCCAAGGACCCGCAACAATGGCTGGCGTTAATACAATGGTTCAAGGATCAGGGGTGCTATGTCATTGGCGGCGTCCCCACCGGGTGGCACGGACAGGGCGGCTTTAAAGACGCGCTGACGGGTTTTGAGGCAGTTTACGCCGCGAGTAACGCCATCAATCCCTGGGCTGTCGGCCGCTTCGCGAACGCCGAGGGCGCGGATCGATTCGCCGAAAGCAATCTCAAGCCGGAAGCCGCCTGGTGCAAGCAGCATGGGATCGATTATATCCCCTGCGTTTATCCCGGAACCTCGTTTTTCAACTCGAACGGTCGGACAAAAAATATTATCCCGCGCGCCGGCGGCAAATTGATGTGGGCGCAGTTCGCCAACCTGCGTAGCCTGGGGATCAAAACCTGCTTCGTCTCCATGTTCGATGAGTACAACGAAGCGACACAGATTGCGAAGGCGGCGGAAGATCCCAGCTCTACGCCCGCCGATAAATGGTTTCTCACCCTGGACGCCGACGGCGTTTCGCTCTCCTCGGACTTCTACCTGCGCCTGACGCACGACGGCGGCAATATGATCAAAGGCCGCGCGCCTTATTCCCGCACACTGCCGACCAAGCCGTGGAACGACCTGCTCGCCACCAGTTTTGAAAGCGGCCAGCCCGGCGCGTCGGGCGCTCCCGACGCCGCTTACAACAAGAGCCCCAAGAATGTCTCCAGGGCCATATGCGCCGTGACGACAGACAAAGCTCAGAGCGGCTCCCAGTCCCTGCGATACTCGGGAATGGCCAAGGGCGGCGCGGCGGTCTACAGCTATGCTAAAGTCTTCGACTTCACCACCCATCCCAAGACAATCACATCGAACACCCCGCTCTATTATTGGATCTACCCCGGGCAGGACAACGGCCGATACGCCGGCTTGGAAATATTATTCACCGACGGCTCCAAGCTCAGCACAAGCCACTGCGTGGATCAAAACGGCAAGCCGTTGCGCCCGTCAGCCGGCCACGGCGGCGCAATCCCGCTGAACGCCTGGAGCGTCGTCACCAGCCGCTTGGGAGCGATGGCGGGTAAAAAGATCAGCAAAGTGTGGGTGGCGTTCGACCGGCCGGGCGCCAAAGGCGAGTACAGCGGATACATCGACGATATTCGGATTTCAAATTAAACGAGAGGCTGAGTCGATCCCCGCACCACCAGTCGCGTCGGCAGCAGGATGTGCTGGCAGGCGCTGGGCTCCTCGCGGTGGCTCATGCGCCAAGCGAGCATGGCGGCGGCGCGTTCGCCGATGGATTCGAACGGCTGCCGGATCGTCGTGAGTTTAGGGGGCTGCGGGGTGAAGCGCTCCATGTCGTCGAACCCGATCACGCTCAGCGTGTTCGGAACGGCGATCCCCCGCTCCTCCAAAGCGATGAGCAAATACTGGGCGATGAAGTCGTTCACGGCGAAGACGGCTGTGGGCGGCTCGGGGCGGCTCATCATCTCGCCGATCACTCGATTGATTTCGGACTTGATGGTTTGGCCTGCGAACAGCTTTTCGAATGCGAGCGAGAAGACCATGTCTTCCGAAGTCGTCAGGCCCACGTTCATGCAGGCGTCGAAGTACCCGTCCATGCGCTCCTGAATGGAGGACACGTCCTCATTCGGGGCGAGGAATGCGATCTTGCGATGTCCAAGGGAGATGAGATATTCCGTCGCCTCGCGCGCCGCCATACGGTTGTCGATTCCGACAAAATCACATCCGTGCGCAAAGGGGATGCGGTCGACGAACACGACCGGGATATTCGCCGCCATGATCCGCCGAATGTCCGGCAGGGTGTCTTCACCGCCCGCGTGGAACATCATCACTCCGGCGACACGCTCCGTCTCCGCCAGCTTCAGCGCGTCTTTCTCATGCCGAATCACTCCTTCGGGAGATTTGTCGGAAGTATTGACCGTAAGGATCCGGCAGTTCTCAATCTGACCGCGCAGCCCCTCGTGGATCGAATTGACAACGACTGTCCAGCTGGGACCGGGATTGAACGACGGATCGCCGATAATCACCACGGTCTGTACGACGCTTAAAGCCCCGCCTCCCCCAACTTCTCTCGCATGTGCGACAAATGTACCCCTGCCTCCATGGGCGACAAGCACGCCGTCAGCCAATAAATCACCGATGGCGCGCTGGATCGTGCGCAGATCGACATTGTACTCATCGGCAAGCGCCTTGCGGCTCGGCAGCATGGCGCCCGGAGGCCAATGGCCGCTTTCGATCCGTTCGCGCAAGTTTTTCTCGATCGCTCGGTAAAGCGGCAAATGCCGCTTCGCAAGATCCGTCGGCGCATCATTATTGATCGGCATTTCGCTACTGATCCTTCGGCCCATTTAAAAGCAAATCATGTCCCTGCGCGGCCGCGCCGGAGGAGATCACGGCGCCGGAGACGACGCCCACATCGACATACTGCCCGCCCGCTGTTTGATGGCAATGCACGGCGATTGTGTTGCGGCCGGGATGGAACGCCTTGCGCGCATCCACCGACAGAGCGATCGGCTCGTACTGTGTCGTAAAACCGCCGGCTTGATAAACACGCGTCCCATTGACATAGACTTCCAGGTCTTCATCGTGATGGACCATTAAGTTGACGTTTTCCAGATCCTCGGGCGTCGCCATGAATTCGGTCCGCAGCCAAATATCGTTCGCGCCCCAAGGCGTGCGCGGCTTGGAGCCGGGGACTTCGCCGCCGAACCCCGATTGGCCCGTCATCCAAGCGCCAGCATCGAAGCCGGGTTCTTTCCATCCATCCGCCGGCTTATCCGTTGTGTATTTCCAGGCGGCGCCGCTCTCGCCCTGGAAGGCGGTGGCAACAAGCCATTTCTGACGGACGGGCTGCATTTGGACGCCCATGTTGGAAAACAGACGACGCCAGAAGGTGATATAGGCGTCCGCCGCTGGCTCGTAGTCGATCGCGGAGACGGCGACTGTCCCCTGCCCCATCTTCGCGCTGACCAGCGCCGCGCCGCGCGGCTTCACCAAATGTTCGTAAAGCACCAAGGCGCCGCACTTGGCGACTTCCGGGACATTGTTAAACAGCGACCAGTCGGTGCTGCTCGCGCTGAGCAGCGTCGTCCCACGATCGACAAAGGCGCCGTCGAGGCCGCACTTCGTGATATGTTTGTCCACGGAGTTCTCGGCAAAGTATGTATCTGTAAGACCAAACGAATCGACCCAGGGACTGCCGTGTGAAATGTCGAGCATCGTGGACTGACGAGCCGTCGCGTTCACCGGAAATGACAGCAGTTTGCTGACCAAATCCATCGGCGCGGTTTGATCCCGGATCATGATGAGAGCCGCGCCCCCGCGCTTTGTGATGGCGTCGATTTGCTGCTGAATTTTCGTCGTGTCCTCGACGCGAAGCGTCTGACCATCGACAATCAGCGTGGACGCCCGCGCCGCCTCGGCGTCATTGGCGGCAAACGGCGTCCCCATCAAATTCAAATGCTTGTAGAGATCGCCATTGCGATCACCGGTGAATGCGACCACCGTCTGCATGGGAACAGGCGGAGCCACACGAACTTGAGCAGGAGGGATGTGCGCCCACGGCCCATCGCTTGGCGACGGACGATGCAGCGCGGCGCGCATGGCGTCGAACATCGCCAGCGGTTTATAAAGGGGAAGCGCGGGGTCCCAGCCGGGATTGAGCGTGGTGACATAGGGCGGAATGCGCTCCGGCCGCATCCCAAAGCGTCCTTCGGTATACGGGCCGAACGTGACACCGTCACCGGCGTTCGGCAGACGCGTATAGTCGTGATATCCCAGGTTCAAATGCTCCAGGCCAAACCAGACGGTTTCGCTGGCGGAATAGAATGCGAGCGATGGGCGCGCCATCTGAACGACGTTTTGGAAAAGATCGATTCCCAGCGCTTCATTGCGTCCGGCATAGCTGGCGTAGGCGCGATCACCGTTGAAGACGGCCAGTTGTTCCGGGCGAGCATAGTAGGTTCCGCCGGACTCGCCGACCATCAGCGGTTTATTCAGCGAGGCGGGCGGCAGGATGTCCAGCCGCAGTCCGTGACCAAAGTGCGCGCTCCACGTGGGAATCCCGCCCTCCAGATCCTTGTCGCCATCGCACGACTGCCAGGGTCGCGTGGGATCGAGCGCTGTGGAGCTGCGAGCGAGCGCCGCAAGCTTGGCCCGGTACACATCCGCATCGTCCTTCGACGCCTGCCCCAGCACCGCGAACATCTCGTTCCCAACACTCC